>JAEZFY010000254.1 GCA_023417265.1 Actinomycetes bacterium
CCAGCACGCTGCCCGCGGGGCGGGCCCACGCTGCCAGCCTGCCCGGCGGGGCGAGCGCGTTCGCCGCGCTCCCGGCGCCGGTGCGCGTGATCGACACCCGCTCCGGCCAAGGGGTCTTCCACCGCCACAGCGACCGCCGGATCACGATCCCACTGCGCGGCAATTACGGCGTCCCCGACAACGCCACCGCGGTGGTCGCCACGGTCACCGGCGTCAATCAGGGTCCGCCGAACTGGATCGCCGTGTTTCCCCCCGGCGGCGACGTCCCCACCATCAGCAACCTCAACCTCACCGAGCCGGGCTACGAGGCCAACGCCAACCTGGTCACCGTCAAGCTCGGCGGCGACGGCGCCGTCGATCTCGCCAGCCGCGTGCCGTGCGACCTGATCTTCGACCTGCTCGGTTACTACGTGCCGATCAGCGGTCCCGTCGCGGCCGGACGCTACGTGGGCCTCGACGAAGCCCGCCGCGTGCTCGACACGCGGCCCGACTACGGCGGGAGCGGCGCGGTCGGCGCCGAGACGGTCACGGTCGTCGACCTGTCGAGCGTGATCCCGGGCGACGCCTCGGCGGCGGTGATCAACCTCACCGCCACCGAAACCGGCGGGCCGGGGTACTGCACCGTCTTCCCCTACTCGCTCGCCGATCGGCCGCCGTCGTCAAGCCTCAACTGGAGCACGCCCCGCGCCACGCGGGCGGCGGCGGTGATCGCCCAGGTCGAGAACATCGAGGGGCGCCGCCGCATCAAGGTCTTCTCGAAGTCGGCCACGCACCTGATCGTCGACGTCACCGGCTACTACACCGGATCGACCAGCGCAGCCGGCACCGCCGGGGCGTTCGTGCCACTCGACCCGGTGCGCATCCTCGACACCCGCCGTCCCGGCGACCTCGACGCGCAAACACCGGCCGGCGTGCTGTGGCCGCGCTGGGTGCGCGAGGCCAAGATCCCGGGCGAGGCCGCCACGCGTGCGTCGAGCGTGCTCGTCAACCTCACCGGGGCGGCCACGCGGAGCGCCGGTTACCTCACGATCTGGCCGGCGCGCACACTCCGCCCGGGCACCTCGAACGTCAACTTCTCGAAAGCCAACGCGGTGGTGCCCAACCACGCGATCACGAAGATCACGCAGGACACCGGCTTGCAGGTGTTCACGTCGCACGGGGCAGCGGTCATCGTCGACCTCGGCGGCTACTTCGTCGGCAACCCGTCGGCACCCAAGGTCGCCCCGCAGGGCAACCCGCCACCGCCGCCGATCGGCGTGCCGTGGACGCTGACGATCCCCGCCCTCGGCGTGTCGATCCCGGTGATCGACGGCGACGCCGACGCGGTCACCAACCGCGGGCTCGGATGGCACTGGACGGGTACCGGCATCGTCGGCGAAGCCGCCAACGTGGCGATCTTCGCCCACCGCAGCGAGGCCGGCGGGCCGCTCCAGCACTGCCAGTACTTGCAGGCGGGCCACGAGTGGTACCTCGACACGGCCGACGGACGGCGCTACGTGTACGTGATGACCGAACGGTTCCTGACCAACCACGAGAACCACAACATTCTCAACGCCACGCGGTGGACCGCAGCACCGTCGTGCAGCCTCGTCGCCTGCACGGTCGGGTTCGACTCGACCAAGACCAACTACCCCGACCGCTGGGCGCCCACCAGCACCAAGTACCGCATCATCATCAACGGGCGCCTCGATCGGTGGTTCGCGCTGTAGCCCGCGAGTGCGTCAACATGGCGGGGTGAGCAGCGTCCCGCCGGCCGCCGACGACGAGCTCGGCCTGCAGATCGGCAGCGCCAAGCGCTCCGCCGCCGGTGTGCCCGGAGTCGTCGCTGCGGCCCGCCACGTGCACGGCCAACTCGGGCTCGCCAAGACCCTCACCAAGGGCACCCGCACGTTGCTGCGGCTCAACCAACCCGACGGGTTCGACTGCCCCGGCTGTGCGTGGCCCGACCCGGGCGACACCTCGCCGTTCGAGTTCTGCGAGAACGGCGCCAAGGCGATCGCCGAGGAAGCCACCGAACGGCGCCTCACCGCCGAGTTCTTCGCCGCCCACTCGCTCGACGAGCTCGACCGGGCGAGCGACCACTGGCTCGGCCAGCAGGGCCGCCTCACCGAGCCGATGGTGCGCCGCCCCGGCCGCGCGCACTACGAGCCGATCGCATGGGATGCCGCGCTCGACCTGATCGCCGGACGCCTGAACGGCCTCAGCGACCCGAACCGGGCGGTGTTCTACACGTCGGGGCGCACGAGCAACGAGGCCACCTTCCTCTACCAGTTGCTGGTCCGCGCGTTCGGCACGAACAACCTGCCTGACTGCTCGAACATGTGCCACGAGTCGAGCGGGGTGGCGCTCACCGAATCGATCGGCATCGGCAAGGGCACCGTCAGCCTCGACGACATCCACCAGGCCCGGCTGATCCTCGTGATCGGTCAGAACCCGGGCACCAACCATCCGCGCATGCTCGCCGCGCTCGAGCGCGCCAAGCGCAACGGGGCCCGGATCGTGTCGATCAACCCGCTCCGCGAAGCCGGCCTCGTCGAGTTCAAGAACCCGCAACGGGTGGGTGGGGTGCTCGGGCGCGGCACCCGGCTCGCCGACCTGCACCTCCCGATCCGGGTCGGTGCCGACCTCGCCCTCTTTCAACTCGTCAACCGCCGGCTCGTCGC
Organism: Actinomycetes bacterium; assembly: GCA_023417265.1. GTDB lineage: Bacteria > Actinomycetota > Acidimicrobiia > Acidimicrobiales > Ilumatobacteraceae > Ilumatobacter. The sequence goes on from JAEZFY010000254.1 coordinate 2,664, forward strand.
CGACGGCACGATCGACCACGACTTCGTCGACACACGCTGCACCGGCTACCCCGAACTGGCGGCGCACCTCGCCGGGCGCGACCCCGAGCAACTGCTCGCCGCCACCGGGCTCGCCGCCGCCGACGTCGCTGCGCTCACCGACTGGATCGCCGGCACCGACCGGATCGTGGCCTGCTGGGCGATGGGTCTCACCCAACACCGCCAGGCTGTGGCGACGATCCAGGAGATCGCCAACACGCTGCTGCTCCGTGGGGCGTTCGGCAAGCCGGGGGCCGGGGCCTGCCCGGTGCGCGGGCACTCCAACGTGCAGGGCGATCGCACGATGGGCATCTACGAGCAACCCGGCGAGCCGTTCCTCGCCGCACTCGACGCCGAGTTCGGTATCACCTCGCCGCGCGCCCACGGCTACGACACCGTCGCCGCGATCTCGGCGATGGCGGCCGGCGCGGTCGACGTGTTCGTCGGGATGGGCGGCAACTTCGTCGCCGCCGCGCCCGACACCGACATGACCGCGGCGGCGATGCGCCGGGTCGGCCTCACGGTGCAGGTCTCCACCAAGCTCAACCGCTCGCACGTCGCCGCCGGGGAAACCGCGGTGATCCTCCCGTGCCTGGGCCGCAGCGAAGCCGACCGCGACGCCACCGGACAGCCCAGGTTCGTCACCGTCGAGGATTCGATGAGCGTCGTCCATGCCAGCACCGGGCGCAACCGCCCGGCATCGCCACACCTGCGCAGCGAACCGGTCATCGTCGCCGAACTCGGTGCCCGCCTCACCGCGCCGGCCGCCCAGGCGATCCCGTGGCGCCAGCTCGGCGAGGACTACGACGCGATCCGCGACCGCATCGCCGCCGTGGTGCCCGGCTTCGCCGACGTCAACCGCAAGGTCCGCCGACCGGGCGGGTTCGTGCTCCCCAATCCGCCCCGCGACGGCGCCCGGTTCGCGCTCCCCGACGGGCGCGCCCGCCTGGCCGTCAACACGTTCACCCCGATCGACGTGCCGGCCGGCCGCCTGCTGCTGCAGACGCTGCGCAGCCACGACCAGTTCAACACCACCGTGTACGGGCTCGACGACCGCTACCGCGGCGTCACCCACGGCCGCCGCGTGCTGTTCGTGGCCGCGTCCGACCTCGCCGCGCTCGGCTTCGCCGACGGCGAGGTGGTCGACCTCGTCAGCGAGTGGCGCGACGGTGTCGAACGCCGCGCGGTGGCGTTCCGGTTGGTCGCCTACGACGTGCCGGCGGGTACGTGCGCGGCGTACTTCCCGGAGGCCAACGTGCTCGTGCCGCTCGGCAGCACCGCCGAACGCTCCAACACGCCGACGTCGAAGGCGGTCGTGGTGCGGCTCGCGCGTCGCCCTGCCTGACGGCACGGCGACGGCAACGCGCCGCTCAGCGGATCACGCACACCGGTGAGTGTGCGTGGGCCGCCAGCTCGGCGCTGGTCGAGCCGAGCAGCAGGCCGCGCAACGTGCTCACGCCGCGCGAGCCGACGACCACGAGATCGGCGTCGGCAGAGGCCTCGACGAGCGCCCACCCGGCCGTGCCGCGCAACGACGCCGGTTCGATCGTGACACCGTCGGGCGCGGGGCCGGCAGCGGTGACGACCCGGTCGACGGCCGCGAACGCGGCCTGGTCGAGGGCCTCGAAATCGGCGGCGATCGCCGGGTACACGCCGACCGCCATCGGCGGCACGTGCCACGCGTTGGCGACCAGAATGTGCTCGACGCCCGGCACCGCGTACGCCCACTGGAGGGCCCGCACCGAGGCGTTGCCGCCGTCCTCGAGGTCCTGGTCGTCGACGCCGACGACGACCCGCCTGATCGGCTCGCCGCCACCGCTGCGTTCGCCGCGCACCACCACGGTCGGCACCGTGTTGTGGTGCAGCACGTAGTTGGCGGTCGAGCCGAGCATCATCGCCACGCGGCTGTCGCCGCGGTGGCCGACCACAACCAGATCGGCACGCTCGGCCTCGGCGACGAGCACCGGCCCCGGCCGGCCCTCGCGGACCACCGCCGTGACGCGCGGGTCGGCGACCTCGCCGAGCAGCTTCTCGAGCGCCTCCCGGGCGGTCAGCTCGAAGTCGTCCGGGGTCACCGGCACGGCCATCCCGGCCAAGCCGATCCACTGCATCTCGAACGCCCGCACGGCCACGATCGCATCGTCGGGCCGGGCGTACGAGCACGCCCACTGCAGCGCGTCGCGCGCCTCCGGGCTGGCGTCGAGTCCGACAACGATGGTGCTCATGGCAGTTCTCCGTGGCTCTCGATGATGGGCGGGTACCCGCCGCTCGGTCCGGTCTAGCTTGCCGCGGCGAGCCCCGTCGCGCTACCGCCGAACGACCTCAGCCGACGCGGCCGGGGCACTGGCGCGCCGGCGCGGGTGCGCATGAGCGAAACTGAGCGGATGGCTCCTGCTCCGACCCATCAGCCCGACGACGTCGTCGCCCTGATCACTCCGGGAACCCAGCTGATCGTGCCGCTCGCCAACGGCGAGCCGACCGCGCTCCTCGACGCGATCGAGGCCGCCGCGGCCGCCGGCGACCCGCGCATCGCCGGGGTGCGCGTGCACCAGATGCACGCGCTGCACGACCGCGCCTACCTGCACGGCGAGTACGGAAGCCGGCTGCGGCACGTGTCGTACTTCTTGTCGCACGTCACCCGGCCGCTGTTCACCGCGGGCACGGTCGACCTGATCCCGAGCCACTTCAGCGAGGTCTACGCGCTGATGGCCGGACAGGCCGGGCCACGGCTCGTGCTGGCAGCCGCCTCACCACCCGACCGGCACGGCTTCTGCTCGCTCGGTGTGTCGGCCGACTACACCGCCAGCTTCATCGGCCGGGCACCTCTCTTCCTCGAATGCACCGAAGCGATGCCGCGCACGTTCGGGCGCAACCAGGTCCACGTCAGCCAGCTCGCCGGATGGTGCCGTACCGATCGCGGGCTGATCGAGGTGCCCCCCGCCAAGCCGCACGACCTCGATGTCGTGATCGGCCAGATGGTGGCCGAACGGATCCCCCACGGCGCCACGATCCAGACCGGAATTGGGGCGATCCCCAACGCGATCATGGCCTCGCTCAGCGACCACCGGAACCTCGGCATCCACACCGAACTGATCTCCGACGGCGTCGTCGACCTGATGGAGTCGGGCGTCGTCAACGGCGTTCTCAAGCAGCTCAACCGCACCAAGACGGTCGGCACGTTCGCGCTCGGCACGCGCCGCCTGCACGAGTTCCTCGCCGAGAACACCGCGGTCGAACTGCACGCCGTGCGCTACGTGAACGACCCGCGGGTGATCGCCAACGAGCGCAACTTCGTGTCGATCAATGCCACCTTGTCGGTCGACTTCCTCGGCCAGTGCGCCTCCGAGACGATCGGCGGGCAGTACTACTCGTCGTCGGGGGGGCAGAACGACTTCGCCCGTGGGGCGATGTACTCCGACGGCGGGCAGGGGTTCGTCGTGCTCCACGCAACCACGTCATCGGGGGCCTCGCGGATCGTGCCCCGGCTGGCGTCGGGCGACGTGGTCACCACCCCCAAGAACACCGTCGACAAGATCGTCACCGAGTTCGGGGTCGCCGAACTGCGCGGGCGCACGGTGGCCGAACGCACCCGGGCGCTGATCGGCATCGCCCACCCTGATCACCGCGATGCGCTCAGCCGGGAAGCGGTGGCCATGAACTACCTCGCCGCCTCCGAGCTGTAGCTGCCACGTCTCGGAATCGATGCGCCGACGAGTGGCCACGCCCCCGATGTGACGATTCGCCGATGTGGCGGGTACGGGACGTTCGGCCCTTTCGCGACGACCGCCGGCTGTGGCCGAATTGGTCCATGGAAAGCGGCATCGAGATCCTGTCCCCGACCCGCTGCTGGGAGCTGCTGTGGGCCACCAACGTCGGTCGTCTGGCGGTCGACATCGCCGGCCAACCGGACATCTTCCCGATCAATTATGCGGTCGACGGGCACTCGCTCGTGTTCCGCACGCGCGCCGGCACGAAACTTGCGGGGGCGGTGCTCGGTGGCTTCGTCGCCCTCGAGATCGATGGCGTCGACCCGGTGACGCGCACGGTGTGGAGCGTGGTCGTCAAGGGCACGGCGCGTGAGATCACCCGGATGACCGAACGCGCCGAGGCCGAACAGCTGCCGCTGATCCCGTGGGTCGCCGACGCCGAGCTGAAGCCCGAATTCGTGCGCATCGAACCGGAACTCGTCACCGGGCGCCGCTTCGACGTCGTCGACGACGCCCGCGTGTCGTCGCTGCTCGAACGCAACGAGCAGTACCGCCAGCAATCGCTGCAGTAGCCGCGCACCGGTTCGCGCGGCGAGCCGTCAGTACGGGACACTCCAGCTCAGTACGGCACCACCGGTCGGGGCGTTGGCGAGCGTGCACTCACCGCCCAGCGCACGCGCCCGCGAGCGCAGGCTCGCCAGCCCGTGACCACCGGGCTTGACCCCGTCGTCGGGGATGCCGGTGCCGTTGTCGGCGACGCTCACGGCGATCGCCTCGCCGCGCACGGCGATGACCACCTCGACCTGGGTCGCCCGGGCGTGGCGGGCGACGTTGCCGAGCGCCTCGCGCAGGATCGTCACCATCTCACCGCGCACCGCGTCGGAGAGCACCGACTCGACCGGGCCCTCGAGCCGCAGCGTGGGCGTGAAGCCGAGCACCCGGCTGGCCTGGGCGACCACGTCACCGAGTTCCTGTCCGAGCGCACCGCGCTCGGACGACGAACCGAGCGTGAACACGATCGTGCGCACGGCGGCGATGATCTTGTCGATTTCGTCGACGACGTCGTCGAGCCGCACGGTGACCACCGGGTCGGCGCCGGCGGCGATCGACTGCACCGTCAGGCCGATGCCGTACAGGTGCTGGAGCACGACGTCGTGGAGGTCGCGGCCGATCCGCTCGCGCTCGGCGGCCAGCGCGAGCTGCTGACCGGCGATCGCCAGGCGCTGCTGCACGGCATGGCGTTCGCTGATGTCGCGGACGATCGCGATCACGTACAGCTGGCCGTCGTCCTCGAACGGGCTGAGCGACACCTCGACCGGCACCTGCGCGCCGTCGGCGCGACGCAGGGCGAGTTCGAGACCGCTGCCCATCGGTCGCTGGGTGGGCGCCGCGGCGTACGCCTCGCGGTAGCGCCCGTGGCGCGAACGGACGTCGTCGGGCACCAGGTCCTCGATCGTCGACCCGGTCAGGTCGGCGATCCCCGCCAAGCTGTGGATCGACCGGTTGGCGTACACGATGCGACCCCGATTGTCGACGATCAGCACACCGTCCGGAGCGAGTTCGCTGGCCTGCTGGAGGAGCCGCCCGTGGACCACACGGACACCGTAACCGGGGGTCGCCCCGGCCGGCGAAGGGACCTCCGGCCCTACTGACCGGTGCGGCAGCATGCTCTACTGGCACGGTGGACAGCGCCGCGCCCATCCGTGCCTTTCTGATGGACGATCACGAGGTGGTGCGCCACGGCGTGCGCGCCCTCCTCGAGTCGACCGGCGACATCGTGGTGGCCGGCGAAGCCGGCACGGCCGCCGAAGCGCTCGCCCGGATCCCGGCGGTGCGCCCCGACGTCGCCGTGCTCGACGTGCGCGTGCCCGACGGCAACGGCATCGAGGTGTGCCGCGAGGTGCGCAGCACGCTCGCCATCCCATGCCTCATCCTCACGTCATACAGCGACGACGAAGCGCTGTTCGAGTCGATCATGGCCGGTGCCTCCGGGTACGTGCTCAAGCAGGTGCGCGGCAACGAGCTCACCACCGCCGTGCGCCGCGTGGCCGCCGGCGAGTCGCTGCTCGACCCGGCGATCACGGCCAAGGTGCTCGACCGGCTGCGCCGGCCGCCCACCGAGGACGCCCGTCTCGCCTCGTTGACGCCGCAGGAGCGGCGGATCCTGCATCTCATCGCCGACGGGCTCACCAACCGCCAGATCGCCGGCGAGCTGTTCCTCGCCGAGAAGACCGTCAAGAACTACGTGTCGAACCTGCTCGCCAAGCTCGGCATGGAGCGACGCACCGAGGCGGCCGTGTTCGCCACCCGGCTCGAGCTGTCGGGCCACCCGATCGAAGGCCCGCAGTAGCCGTCGGGGGCGCCGGATAGCCTGGCCCGGCCGCCGGGTTAGCTCAGTCGGCAGAGCACCTCTCTTGTAAAGAGGATGTCGTGGGTTCGATTCCCACACCCGGCTCGACACCGTTTCACGCGTGCGGCTCACGCGGGCGGGAATGCTCACCGCCGCGCGGCGGTTGGCGGCGGCATGACCGCACTGCAGCAGATCCCCGTCGACACCATCACCGGCGAGCCGACCTCGCTCGCCGAGTACGCCGGGAAGGTACTGCTGATCGTCAACGTCGCCTCCCAGTGCGGGCTGACCCCGCAGTACACGGCGCTCGAGCAGGTCTACTCGCAGTACCGCCAGCAGGGCTTCGAGGTGCTCGGCTTCCCCGCCAACAACTTCGGCGCCCAGGAACCCGGCAGCAACGAGGAGATCGCCGAGTTCTGCTCGCTCAACTACTCGGTCGACTTCCCGATGTTCTCCAAGATCAGCGTGCTCGGCGACGACCAGCACCCGCTGTACGCCGAGCTCACCTCGCGTTACCCGGCGGCCGACACCGACAAGACGCCGTTCCGCGAGCGCCTGGCCGGATTCGGCATGACGCCCAGCGAAGACCCCGACGTGCTGTGGAACTTCGAGAAGTTCCTCGTGTCGAAGGACGGCAACGTGGTCGCCCGCTTCGCCCCAGCCACGACACCGGACGACCCGGCCGTGATCGGCGCGATCGAGGCCGAGCTCGCCAAGTGATCCCGGCCCCGCTCAGCGGGCGAGCCCGCTGTGCGGCACTACCAGCGGGGTGTGGCTGACGGGATCGTCGATCACGGTTGCCGTCAGGCCGAACACGGCGTGCACGGTCTCGGCGGTGATCACCTCGTGGGGCGCGCCGCTGGCAACGATCGAGCCTGCGCGCATCGCCACGAGGTGGTGCGCGTAGCGGCACGCCAGGTTGAGGTCGTGGAGCACGACGACCACCGTTCGTCCGGCCTCCCGGTTGAGCCGGGCCACGAGGTCGAGCACCTCGATCTGGTGGGCGATGTCGAGGAACGTGGTCGGCTCGTCGAGCAGCAACAGGTCGGTTTCCTGGGCCAGCGCCATCGCGATCCACACGCGCTGGCGCTGGCCGCCGGAGAGCTCGTCGACCGCCCGGTCGGCGAGCTCGGCGGTGCCGGTGGCGGCGAGCGCCGACTGGACTGCAGCCGCGTCGGCCGGCGACCACTGCTGGAACAGCGACTGGTGCGGGGTCCGGCCGCGGGCGACGAGATCGCCGACGAGGATCCCGTCCGGTGCGATCGGGCTCTGTGGGAGCAAACCGAGGGTCCGCGCCACCTGCTTGGTGGGCAGCCGGTGGATGGCCTGACCGTCGAGCACGACGGTTCCCGCACGTGGCCGCAACAAGCGCGACAGCGCCCGCAACAGGGTCGACTTACCGCACGCGTTGGGGCCGACGATCGCCGTGATCTGGGCGTCGGGGATGTCGAGGCTGAGGTCGGTGGCGACGGTGAACCCCTCGTACGCGAGGGTGACCGCGCGGGCGCCGAGCCGACTCGCGTGGGGGCTCGCGGTGGCGGGTGGAGAGGGAGTGCGCATCGATGATCCAGCTTCCAGGAAGTCGGTTACAGGGCTCCGGTCCGAGCCCGGCGAGCGAGCAGCCACAGCAGGTACGGCGCACCGATCACGCAGGTGGCGATGCCGACCGGCAGCTCGGTGGGGGCCAGGACGCGGCGCGCGGCCAGATCGGCGACGGTCGTGACGAAGGCGCCGACGCAGGCGGCCGGGAGCACACACGCGCCCGGCGCCGACACGAGCCGGCGGGCGATCGGACCGGACACGAAGGCGACGAACACGATCGGGCCGGCGGCGGCGACGGCCAACGCCGCCAAGCCGACGGCCAACAGCACCAGGGCGAGCTTGGTGCGCCCCACACGGACGCCGAGCGCAGCCGCCGCGTCGTCGCCGAGCTCGAGCCGATCGAGCGAACGCTGGGCGCGGAGGATCGCTGGGGCGAGCACCGCCAGCGCCAACCCGATCGTGTACACGTGGCTCCACGTGCGCCCGTTGAGCGACCCCGTCAGCCACACCGCGGCGCGCTGCACGTCGAAGATCTGCGCCCGCGTGATCAGGTAGTCGACCGCCGCCGAACTGGCGAACCCGATCCCGATGCCCACCAGCACGAGCCGCGAGGCGGCCAGGCCACGGCGGTACGCGAGCGCGTACACCAGCAGCGCTGCGGCGAGCCCGCCCACCACGGCCCCGAGCGCGACCTCGGTGGTGGACCCGTGCAGCACGGTGATCACGATCACCGCGCCGAGCGCCGCTCCGGACTCGAAGCCGATGATGTCGGGCGAGCCGAGCGGGTTGCGGGCGATCGACTGGAACACGGCACCCGACATGCCGAGCGCGGCCCCCACGAACATCGCCGTCAACGCTCGCGGCAGGCGCAGCTGATCGACGATGAACTCGGCGTCCTTGCCGCCGTCGCCGACGACCGCCCGGAGCACCTCGCCGGCCGTCAGGGCGAAGTCGCCGACCATGATCGACCACACTCCGACCGCGGCCGTGTCGACCAACAAGAGCAGGCACACCACGACTGCCCGCGGGCGCAGCCGCATCGACAGCGCCCCGGCGCGCACGACGACCGGCGCACTCGGGGACGCCGCCACGAGACCGGCCTCGACCGCCAGCACGCAGGCGATCGCCAGCAACCCGACCGCCGACTGCTGCCACGTGAGGCTGCTCAGCACGGCTTCCCCTCGGCGTGCCGTCGCCGACGGCCGGCGGACCATCGCGAGCGGGGGCCCGCGGCGAACGCGGTCACAGCTGCACGAGCCGGGCGCGGCGCGTGAGCAACACGAATGCCGGGCCGCCGAGTGCGGCCGTCATGATCCCGACCTGCACCTCCCCGGGACGGGCGACCAGCCGCCCGACGGTGTCGCACGCGAGCAGCACGGCCGGTCCGGTCAGCGCACATCCGGCGAGCAGCCAGCGCTGATCCGGGCCGACCGCGGTGCGCACGGCGTGCGGCACGACGAGCCCGACGAATGCGATCGGGCCGACCGCCGCCACGGCCGCGCCGCACAGCAGCACGATCGCCACGCCACTCAGCATCCGCGTCACGCCGACGTTGACGCCGAGCCCCGCGGCGGCGTCGTCGCCCAAGCCGATCGCGTTGAGCGGGCGCGTCAAGCCGATCGCGAGGAGCACGCCGACGAGGACGAAGCGCCCCACCGACCACGCCACGTCGGTGTCGCGACCGGTGAGCGAGCCGACCGCCCAGAACCGGAACTGGTCGAGCGTCGCCTGGTCGAGCAGCGTCACCGCCCGCGTCAAGGCGAACAGCAGCGCGCTCAGCGCGGCCCCGGCGAGCGTCAGCCGGACAGGCGTCACGCCCCCGCGCCCCAGCGACCCGAGCAGGTAGACCACCACCGAGGCGACCGCCGCCCCGGCGAACGCGAACCACACCAGCGTGTCGACGTCGGAGGTGTGCAGCCGCCAGATCGCCAGCACGACGGCCAACGACGCCCCGGCGTTGACGCCGAGGATGCCCGGGTCGGCCAACGGATTGCGGGTGATCGCCTGCATCAACGCGCCGGCCACGCCGAGCGCGACACCGACGACGAGCCCGACGATCGTGCGCGGCAGACGCAGCTCGCGAACGACGAGGTGGTCGGGCTGGGCCGGATCGAAGCCGACCAACGCGTCGACGACGGTGGCGAGCGGAAGCGCCTTGGCGCCGAACGCCAGCGAGGCGACGACAGCTGCCACGAGCAGCGCCGTGGCACCGCCCAGGAACAGTCCGCGGCGCACGCCGGCGGCGAGCCGCACGCGGTCGCCGGCCGCCGCGAGTGCCGCGTCGGGGATGGGTTCGTCGACGCGGACCGAAGACATCGTCGGTCATCTTAAGCAGAGGTTCCGTCGGCACGTAAGTCTCCGACTCAATTTGTGTTAGGTGTGCCTAACGTCTAGCTTGCCGCTCCATGCCGAGGACGCCCGTACCACCCGCGGCCCCTTCGCTCCGCGAGGCGGTCTGCCTCGCCCACGCCGTCCCCGGCGTGACCCTCCGGCTGCGCAGCCACACCGGCGACGAACTGCTCGTGTCGTACGTCTGCCTCGGCGCCGACCTCGACCCGTGCCACGTGCGCCAAGCGCTCGCCCATCCGGCGACGCCAGCCGCGCGACAACTCCTCGCTCGCGTGCGACGCGTCGAGTTCGTCGCTGGTCTACGGCCGCTCGGTGCCGGCCTCTACCAGCGCCGCCACGCAGGTGTCACCGAGCGCTGGTTCGTCACCACACTCGCTCCCGAGCAGGCCGCCGCAGCACTCGCCGGCGGACCGCCCGGGTTTCACAGCACGATCAAGCCCGACCGCCTGCTCGGGGTGCACGCCGTGTGCCTGCGCCGCGATCC
>JAEZFY010000014.1 GCA_023417265.1 Actinomycetes bacterium
CCCCCCCGCTGCTCGCGCTCCCCCGGCTGACGCGGGGAACCGGCCGCGACCGGCCCGGGGGCCCTCGCTAGCTTCGCCGCATGGGGAGCGACGATCCGAAGGACGGCTGGTTCGGCGATCGCGTGGCGGCCGGGTACGACCGCGGCACGGGCCCCCATTTCGAACCGGAGCAGATCACCCGCACGGTCGACCTGCTGGCGTCGTTGGCGGCGGGTGGCCCGGCGCTCGAACTGGCCGTCGGCACCGGCCGGATCGCCTGCCCGCTCGCGGCGCGTGGCATCCCGGTCCACGGCATCGAGCTCAGTCGGGCGATGGCCGCCCGGACCGCCGGCAAGCCCGGCAGCGAATCGGTCACGGTGACGATCGGCGACATGACCGACACCCGCGTCGCTGGCACGTTCACGCTCGCCTATCTGGTGTTCAACACGATCAACAACGTCACCACCCAGGATGGCCAGGTCGCCTGCTTCAGGAATGCTGCTGCGCATCTCGCTGACGGCGGCCAGTTCGTGATCGAGGTCGGCGTCCCGGCGCTCCGGCGGCTCCCACCGGGCCAGGACGTCGTGCCGTTCCGAGTCGAGCCGGACGGCAACGGCGGGGGCTACGCCGGCTTCGACCACTACGACGTGGTCACCCAGGCGTTCACCTCGAACCACGTCACGATCGACGCGGCCACCGGCCAGGGCGAGTTCCGAACGATCCCGTTCCGCTACGTCTGGCCGTCCGAACTCGACCTGATGGCGCGCCTCGCCGGGCTGACACTCACGCACCGCTGGGAAGACTGGAGCCGCACGCCGTTCACCGCCGCGAGTGCCGGGCACGTGTCGGTCTGGACGAAGGTGGCCAGCGGCCGATGAGCGAGCCGCGCTTCTGGGAGCCTGCGGTTCGCGAACTGGTGGGCGGGCGCGACGTGATCCTGGCGGGCTCGGTTCCCGCCGTGTGGGTCGACTACGCACGCGAGCTGCGCCTCGCCGGGGCTCGCAAGATCCTCGTCTACGCCACCGAAGGGGCCGGGCTGATGCCAGGCCCCGACGCCCCGACCGTGGTCGTCGACCAGCCAGGGAACAGGCCCTTGCTCGAGCGCGTCCGCGCGTCGAACCGGCTGATCAGCGAGCCGCCACCCGATGTCCGCCGCGTGCTCGACGAGTTCGATCCGCACCACGAGGCCCTCGTCATCGCCTCGTTCCTCAACGAGGCGCCAGCCCTCGACGAGCGTGCCGTGCTGGCCTACCGCCGCCCCGAGTGGGTGGCGCTCGAGGACAAGACCACCGTCGACGCGCTCTGGGACCGCGCCGGGGTCGCTCGGCGGCCCTCCTGCGTGGTGCCGGTCGGCGACGCACCCCAGGCCGCGACCGGGCTCGACGAGGGCCACGGCACGGTGTGGGCAGGCGACGCGCGCGACGGCTATCACGGCGGCGCGGCCCTCACGCGCTGGGTTCACGACGCCGCCACACGGGCGGCCGCCCTGGCCGACCTGACCGAGCACTGCGACCACGTCCGCGTGATGCCGTACATCCCCGGCGTCGCCTGCTCGATCCATGCGATCGTGCTCCCCGACGGCACCGCCGTGCTGCGCCCGGTGGAGATGGTCACGCTGCAGCACCGGGGCGGCCTGCTCTACGCCGGATGCGCCACGTTCTGGGATCCACCCCCACACGTCCGCGAACACATGCGTGAGACGGCCCGCCGGACGGCCACCCTGCTCGGCGAGGAAGTCGGCTTCCGCGGCACGTTCACGGTCGACGGGATCGCCACCGCCGACGGCTTCTGGCCGACCGAGCTCAATCCGCGCTTCGGGGCAGGCATCGGCACGCTCGCCCGGGCGGCGGCGATTCCGATGCTCCTCGTCCACGACCTCGCCGTCGCCGGACACTCCCCCGGCATCACCGCGACGGCGTTCGAGCACACCGTCGTGACCGCAGCCGACGCCAAACGCGGCGGCGGAACCTGGCTGATCGACCGCCCCACGCTGGCGCAGCACGACGCGCGCGACGCCACGTTCGACGGTTCGGCATGGCACTGGGCAGCCGCCGGCGCGTCACCCCACGCGACGTTCGTGGGCGGCGCCGACTTCGCCCGGTGCACGTTCGATCCGGCGCACACCCCGGTCGGTCCGAGCGTCGCCCCGCGGGCCGCCGCGTTCTGGAACTTCGTCGGTCCCCAGCTGTATGCGGACCTGGGCCCGGTCAGCGCTCCGATCGGAACGGCGTAGCCCAGCGCGGCGCCCAGCCAGGCGCCGGGAGTCAGCCGCGAGGAAGCAGGGTCAGCGGCCGAACGCCCCACCGAGCGCGCTCGTGAGGTCGCCGATGTCGGCGAACTGGAGCACGAGCCCCGGCAGGACACCGAGCACGACCGTGCCGGCTGCGCACAGGCCGAGCGCAAGCCGGATCGGCTGGGGCGTGACGATCGCCGTCGTGTCGCCATCGGGCACCGGCTTCATCCACATCTCGCGCAACACCTTCATGTAGTAGGCGGCGGAGATGACGGTGTTGACGGCGGCGATCACGGCCAGCGCGTACGCCCATCCGGTGCCGGCGTCGAGCACGGCCCGGAAGGCCTGCAGCTTGGCGATCCAGATACCGAGCGGCGGCACGCCGGCGAGCGAGCCGAGGAAGATCGTCATCAGCACGGCGAGGCCCGGCGCGTACGTGAGCAGGCCGCCGAACGACGCGATCGAGCCGCTGCGTGTCTTGCGCGCGACGGCGGCGATCACGGCGAACGCGCCGAGGTTCGAGAAGGCGTAGATCAACAGGTAGATCACGACCGCCTTGAGCGCCGAGGCGCCGGCGTCGCCGGTGGCGATCACCGCCAGCGGCATCAGGATGAAGCCGCCCTGCGACACCGACGAGTAGGCGAGCATGCGGACGATGTTGGTCTGCCGTAGCGCGAGCACGTTGCCGACCGTCATCGTCAGCACGGCGAGCACCCAGATCAACGGGACGTACACGCCGTCAGCCGGGTAGAGGGCCACGAACATCACCGTGACGAGGGCGACGAACCCGGCCGCCTTCGAGGCCACCGACAAGAACGCGGTGACCGGAAGCGGCGCCCCCTCGTAGGTGTCGGGCGCCCAGGTGTGGAACGGCACCGCCGAGACCTTTAACCCGACCCCGATGAACACCACCACGACCGCGATGACCTGCATCGGGATCAGATCCGCCGCGGCGAGCGCCTCGCCGATCTCGCTCAGCTTGGTGCTCCCGGTGGTGCCGTACAGGTAGCTCATGCCGTACAGCAGGACGCCCGAGGCGAACACGCCGAGCAGGTAGTACTTCACGCCGGCCTCGTTCGACTTGACGTCGCGCTTGCGCCACGCGGCCATCATGTACGCCGGGATCGACAGCAGCTCAAGTGCCACGAACAGCGACACGAGGTCGCGGGCCGACGCCATCATCACCATGCCGAGCACCGAGATCAGCAGCAACAGGTAGTACTCGCCCTGGTAGTAGCCGCCCTCTTCGAGTTCGGTCTGTGAGATCAGGACCACCACGTAGCCGGTGAGCAGGAACAGCGCCTTCAAGATCAGGGCGTAGTGGTCGACCACGTAGCGGCCGTCGAACAGCTCGCGCCCGGAGTCGCCGATCAGGGCCAGCGTGACGACCGGGATGAACGCGCCGAGCAGGACGAAGCCCGCCAGGGTGGCCTGCATCCACTTCTTCGATTCGGCGAGCCACAGGTCGACGAGCAGCACCAGGTTGATGCCGATCGCGAGCACGATCTCGGGGGCGAGCGCGTGCCAGTCGATGTGGGGGGCGACCCAGTCGCCCGCCTGCGCCCAGAGCGAGGCGAGGATCACGGGATGCCGGCCCCCACGTGCTCCACCAGCGCCGTCACGGCCGGGTCCATCACGTCGAACATCAGCTGCGGGTAGACGCCGAACACGACGATCGCGATCAGGAACGGCGCCCAGGCCACCCATTCGAGGGGGGTGACGTCGTGGATGTCAGCACCGTGGCCGTGGTCGTCGTGTTCGTTGGAGGCCGCGGACAGCGAGTGCGCCGGGGTGTGCCCGTGGCCGGCCATGAACTCGGGGTTCGGCTCGCCCATCGCCGTGCGCTGGTACAGCCACAGCAGGTATGCGGCGGCGAACACCGTGCCGAGCGCGGCGATCACGAGCAGCACCCGGAAGAGCGTCTGATCGAGCCCGAACGCCGGCTCCCATGCGGCGACCAGGGCCGGGAACTCGCCCCAGAACCCGGCCAGGCCGGGCAGGCCGAGCGACGCCATCGCCGCGAACCCGAGCACCCAGCCAAGCTTGGGCATCTGGATCAGCATGCCCCGCAGGCGCTTGATCTCGAGCGTGTGGTAGCGGTGCTTGACCGACCCGGCGAGGAAGAACAGCATCCCGGTGATGAGGCCATGGGCGACCATTCCGAACAGGGCGGCGTTGATGCCCATCGGCGTGAGGGTGGCGATGCCGAGCATCACGAAGCCCATGTGGGCGACCGACGAGAACGCGATCAGGCGCTTGAAGTCGGTCTGCGCGAGGCAGCCCAAGGCGCCGTAGATGATGCCGATCACGGCCAGGATGCCGATCACCGGGGCCCACGCCTTGGCGCCCTGCGGGAGCATCGGGATCGCGATCCGCACGAAGCCGTACGTGCCGAGCTTGAGCAGGATCGCCGCCAGGATCACCGAGCCCTGGGTGGGAGCCTGGGTGTGCGCGTCGGGCAGCCAGGTGTGGAAGGGGAACATCGGCACCTTGACGGCGAAGCCGACGAACAGCCCGGCGAAGATCCAGATCTGGGTGTTCTCGGCGATGCCCGCACCGGCTTCGTACAAGTGCGCGTACGAGAAGCTCTCGGCGCCGGTCTGGAAGAACAGGGCGAGGATGCCGACCAGCATCAGCGCCGAGCCGAACATCGTGTACAGGAAGAACTTCAGCGACGCATACTGCCGGTCCTCGCCACCCCACACCCCGATCATGAAGTACATCGGGAGCAGCACGATCTCGAAGAACACGAAGAACAGGACGAGGTCCTGGGCGATGAACGAGCCGGCCATGCCGACCTGGAGGATCAGCATCAAGATCCCGAACGCCTTCGGGTTGCCGGCGTCGGGCATGTTGTCGTAGGTGTAGATCGCCACGAGGAACGTGACGAACGACGACAAGACGTACAGCGGCAGGCTGATCCCGTCGAGGCCGATCGTGTAGCCGGCCTTGATGACGTCGATCCAGCTCTCGTGGACGCCGAACTGGAGCTGGTCGCTCTTGTCGTAGTCGAACAGCACGAGCGTGGCCACGTGGACGGCCGCGGTGGCCCCGGCGGTGAGGATCAACAGCTGCTTGTGCAGCTTCTCCTCGGCCCCCGGCACGAAGAACATCACGAGCACACCCACCAGTGGCAGGAACGTGCCGACCGTGAGGATCCAGTTGTTGTCGGTTAGTACGCCGTTCATTGATGCCTCAGAGCCGATTCCCTTAGAGATTGGTGATGATCAGCACGATGGCCCCCACCGCGGCGGCGCCGAAGAGCAGCGCGCCGTACTGGTTGACCTTGCCGGACTGGACCGGTTGCAGGGCGTGGCCGCCTTCGGAGGCCACGGTTCCTGATGCGTTGACCGCCCCGTCGACCACCCGTTGGTCGATGTTGCGGTAGACCCACACGCCGACGCCGCGCCCGGCTTTGCCAGTGCCGTTGACGACGCCGTCGATCACGTTCTGGTTGACCCAGTACGCGGCCTTGGCGATCGGATGGGCGATCGCCCGGACGATGACGTTCTCGTAGAGCGCGTCGAGGTAGTACTTGTTGACGAGGAACCGGTGCCCTGCACCGAGCACCTTGTTGCGTCGGGTAAGCCCGTAGACGGGCGCCCGGCGATCTTCGAACACGGCTTTGCTGAGCCAGGCGCTGGTGCCGATGCCGAGCGCCACCAGGGCGATGCTGGGCGCTGCCGCCGACCACTTGAACTCGGGCGCCGGGGGCACCGAGTAGATCTCCGCCGGCTCGGGCGTGGCGTGCTCCTCGCCCGCCGCGCCCTCCTCGGCATGGTCGTCGCCGGCCGCGCCCTCATCGGCGTGGTCGGCACCGGCCGCGGCCTCCTCGGCGTGGCCGTCGCCGGCTGCTTCCTCGGCGTGACCGGCGGCCTCGGGTAGACCGATCGACGATTCGGTCTGGTGGTGGAACCAGTGCGTGCCGACTGCCGGGGCGTTCAGGTAGCCCGAGCCGATCGCCAGCGCGGCGAGGATGATCAACGGCGCGGTGAGCTGCCACGGCGAGTCGCTCGGCGCGAACGGCAACGGACGGCCGTGGGCGACGTCGCCGTGAGCGTCGTGCCCGTGAGCGTCGTGCCCGTGAGCATCGTGCGCGTCATGGACGTCGTGCCCGTGGGCGTCGGCCGGGGCATGGGCGTGGTCGTGGGCCGCCACGCCCATGAAGTGCGCGGCCCCGCCGCGCGGCGTGCCGAAGAACGTGAGGTACGTCGCCCGGGTCATGTAGGCGGCCGTCATGAAGGCGCCGATGATGCCGACGTAATAGAAGACGTTGTAGCCGTTGTGCTTGGCCGAGTCGATGATCTCGTCCTTCGAGAAGAAGCCCGAGAAGAACGGGATGCCCATCAGCGCCGCGGTGGAGATCATCCAGGTACCGAACGTGACCGGCATCTTGCGCCAGATCCCACCCATGTCCTTCTTCATGTCGAAGCTGTGATGGGCGGCGGTGTGACTGATCGACCCGGCGCACAGGAACAGGCAGCACTTGAAGAAGGCGTGCGTGAAGATGTGGAAGACGGCCGCCGTCCAGGCCCCGACGCCGAGGCCCATCATCATGTAGCCGAGCTGCGACACCGTCGAGTAGGCGAGCACCTTCTTGATGTCGTCCTGCACGAACGCCAACGCGGCCGCGATCAAGACGGTGATCCCGCCGATCACGGCGACCAGGTTGAACTCCTGCCCGGCGAGGTTGATCTCGAGCCCGACGTGGAAGACGGGGTAGATCCGGGCGACGAGGAACACGCCGGCGACGACCATCGTCGACGAGTGCAGCAACGACGACACGGGTGTCGGCCCGGCCATCGCGTCGGGGAGCCACGTATGCAGCGGGAACTGGCCCGACTTGCCGATGCAGGCGATGAACAGCGCGATCGCGGCCCACATCAAGACCTGCTTCGACTCGAAATCACCCGCCGCGGTCATCTCGTTGATGCCGGCGATGTCGAACGTGCCGAAGATGCCGAACAGCATGGCGATGCCGATCAGGAGGCCCATGTCGCCGACGCGCACCGTGAAGAACGCCTTGAGCGCGGCCCGGCTGTTCTCCTGCGCCTCCCACCAGTGCCCGATCAGCATGAACGAGCACAGGCCCATGATCTCCCAGCCGAGCAGGAGCTGGACCATGTTCGGCGCCAGCACCATCGACAGCATGCCGGCCGAGAACAGCGTGAGCGCGGCGAAGAAGTGCGTGTAGCGGCGGTCGCCGCGCACGTACTCGGTGGAGTAGATCTGCACGAGCGTGGAGATGAACGCCACCAGCACCAGCGCCATCACCGCCAGCCCGTCGATGTGCTGACCGACCCCGAACTCGGCACCGCCCGACTGCCACCACGTCCACTGGCGGATGATCGGCGTGCCGTGCGTGTCGTCGACGTGGCCGATCCACTGGAACGTCATGCCCGCGGCGATCACCAGCGACGCGAGCATGGCGACGATGCCGAGCTCGCTGCCGCCCTTGGGAAGGCGCTTGCCGAAGAAGATGATGCCGAAGAAGGCGATCGCGGGGATGACCGGGATCAGCCAGGCGTTGTCGAGGAACCAGCCCACCGAGGTGGCGCTGGTTTCGGCGGCGAGC
The DNA here is from genome assembly GCA_023417265.1 of Actinomycetes bacterium. Lineage (GTDB taxonomy): Bacteria > Actinomycetota > Acidimicrobiia > Acidimicrobiales > Ilumatobacteraceae > Ilumatobacter. Next base: position 7,788 of record JAEZFY010000014.1, read on the forward strand.
AGGCTCATCCGTGCATCTCCGACAGCTCATCGAGGGCGATCGAACGCCGGTTGCGGTAGATCATCAGCACCATCGCCAGGCCGACACCGACCTCGGCGGCGGCGACGGCGACGACGAACAGGGCGAACAGGTGCCCGTCGAGGTTGTCGTTCATCATCGCGAAGGCGATCAGGTTGAGGTTGACCGAGTTGAGCACGAGCTCGATCGACATCAGCACCATCACCGCGTTGCGGCGCACGATCGTGCCGTACACGCCGATCGAGAACAGGGCCGCGGCGAGGATCAGGAAGTTGTACGCGTACATCGCCCGTCAGTCCTTCCGCGCCAGGACGATCGCGCCGACGGCGGCGGCGAGCAGCACGAACGAGATCGCGAGGAACGGGATGAGGTACGGGCCGAGGTAGCCGTCGCTGATCGCCGTGGTGCTGCGGGCGATCGTGTCGGCGCTCGGCTCGGCGATCACGTCGTCTTCGACGGCGTCGAAGATCACGAACGCGAGCGTGCCGAACAGGAGCAGCGCCACCGGCAGGCCGAGCAGCAAACCGTTGGTGTTGTTCAGGCCCTGCTCGCGGCCGACCTGGGCGCGGGTGAGCATGATGCCGAACAGGAACAGCACCATCACCGCGCCGATGTAGACCATGATCTGGCTGACGGCGACGAACTCGGCGGCGCCGAGCACGTATTGGGCGGCGGCCCCACCGAGCACGATGACCAGCCACAGCGCGGCGTGGACCACGTTGCGGGCGGTGACGACGCGCAGCGCGCCCCACAGCATCGGGGCGGCGATGATCCAGAACCCGACGTTCTGGGCGACGTTGACATCGCCGCCCATCGCGGCCAGTACGGCACTCACTTCTTGGCCGCCCCCGCCTCGAGTTCCGGGGCCGCCGGCACCGTCTCCATCCACTCGCCGAGCTTGTCCTTGTCGTGCAACAGGTCGGCGATGCGCGGCTCGCTGTACTCGTACTCGGGGCTCCAGAAGAGCGCGTCGAACGGGCACACCTCGACGCAGATGCCGCAGTACATGCACAGCGCGTAGTCGATGTCGAAGCGGTCGAGATGGTTGACCTGGCGCGGCTTGCCGCCGGCCCGGCGCGGCGGGGCGAGCGTCTTGTGGCCCTCGATGTAGATGCACCAGTCGGGGCACGAACGCACGCACAACATGCACACCGTGCAGTTGTCCTCGCGGAGCGCGATCACGCCGCGGGCGCGCGTCGGCGGAGCCTCTTTGACCTTCGGGTACTGGACGGTTTCGGCGCCCTGGGTGGCGGTCCGCCCGAGCGTGCGGGCGGTGACGCCGAGCCCCTTGATGAGGCCGGGCAGTTTCGGCTTGGGGAACGGCATCAGACGGCCACCTTCAAGATCGCGGTCACCACGATGTTGGCGAGCGACAGCGGGATCAACACCTTCCAGGCGAAGCGCTGGAGCTGGTCTTCACGGAAGCGGGGGTACGTGAAGCGCACCCACATGATGATGCCGGTGAGCAGCGTCATCTTGGCGAACATGATCACCGGGCCGGCGATGTTCATCCAGTTGTCGACGTCGTCGAGCCCGTCCCAGCCGAACCAGGCGAACGGGATGCCCCAGCCACCGAGGAACAGCACCGAGGCGATGAACGCGAACACGCCGGCCGTGGCGAACTCGGCGATGAAGAACATGAGGAACCGGAAGCCCGAGTACTCGGTCATGTAACCCGACACGAGTTCGGACTCGGCGATCGGCATGTCGAACGGCGGCTGGGTCAACTCGGCCTGGACGGCGATCATGAAGATCAGGAAGCCGAGGCCCTGGGTGAGCACGAACGGCAGGCCGATGCCGTTCCAGCCGAAGATCTCGCCGGTGTTCTGGGCGACGACGATCTGCTGGAGGTTCATCGAGCCGGCCTGGATGACCACGCCGACGACCGCCAACACCATCGGCAGCTCGTAGGCGATCAGCTGGCCGGCCGCCCGCAGGCCACCGAGCAGCGAGTACTTGTTGGCCGACGACCAGCCGGCGACGAGGATGCCGATCACCGACACCGAACCGATCGCGAGCGCGTAGAACACGCCTGCCTGGAAGTCGGTGAACCACGCGTCGGGGCCGAACGGCACGACGACGATCAAGAGGAACGTCGAGACGAGCACGACCAGCGGGGCGATCTTGAAGATGAACGCGTCCGCCTTGGCGGGGACGATGTCTTCCTTCTGGAGCCACTTGCCGACCTCGGCGAGCAGCTGCATCGAGCCGTACGGGCCGGCTTCCATCGGCCCCAACCGGCTCTGCATGAACGACATCATCTTGAACAGGAAGACGTAGACGATCGTGCCCGCCGGCAGGAGCACGGCGGCGATGCCTCCGAGCACCCGCAACAACGACTGTGCCCAATAGGGCACATCTGCAGCCAAGAGGAGCGCCGTCACCGGTCGATGTCTCCGAGGATGAAGTACAGGCTCGCCAGGATCGTGATGATGTCGGGCACGTAGACGCCCTTCAGCACCCACGGGGTGATCGAGATGTTGTTGAAGCTGGCCGAGCGGATCTTCACCCGGAACGGCCCGAGGTCGCCCTTGCTGACGAGGTAGTAACCCATCTCGCCGAGCGGGTTCTCGGTCGCCACCCAGGCCTCACCGGCCGGCACCTTGATGATGCGCGGCACCTTGGCCATCACGGGGCCGGCGGGCAGCGTGTCGAGCAGCTGGTCGATGATCTTGGTCGACTCGCGGGTCTCTTGCAGGCGCACCCAGCAGCGCGCCCACGAGTCGCCGTCGGGGTGCGTCCACACCTTGAAGTCGACCTTGTCCCACGCCATCGGGAGCTGCTGGTCGCGGCGCAAGTCCCAGTCGACGCCCGAGGCGCGCAGGTTGGCGCCCGACAGGCCGTACGACTTGGCGATGTCGGGCGGGATGACGCCGACACCGCGGGTGCGGGTCTGGAAGATCTCGTTGCCGAAGAGCAGGTCTTCGAGTTCGTCGCAGAACATGCGCATGCGCTTCATGACCTGCTTGGTCTCGGCGATCCAACCGGCCGGGAGGTCGTCCTTGAGGCCGCCGATGCGGTCGAAGTTGGGGTGGAAGCGGCCACCAGTGGCGGCCTCGATCAGGTTGAGCACGTGCTCGCGGTCGCGGAAGGCGAGGAACACCGGCGTCACCGCGCCCATCTGCACACCGAGGTCGCCGAGGAACAGGCCGACGTTGGCGATCCGGCTCATCTCGAAGAAGATCGTGCGAATGTGCTGGGCGCGCGGTGGCGCCTCGATGCCCATCAGCTGCTCGGCGGCGAGGATGAACGGCACCTCGTTGGCGAAGCTGCCGAGCCAGTCGATGCGGTTGATGAGCGTGTTGATCTGCGGGTAGTTGCGGACCTCGGTGAGCTTCTCGTAGCCGCGGTGCATGTAGCCGGGCACCGGCTCGGCCCACACGACCTGCTCGCCGTCGAGGCGGGCGATGATCCGCAGCGTGCCGTGCGTGGCTGGGTGCTGCGGGCCGATGTTGAGGGTCATGCCCTCGGTTTCGAGCTCGACGTTGAGGCGCGCGTCGGCTGCCTGGGCGGCGATGTAGCTGAGCTGCTGGCGTTCGGTGAGCATCGTCATGACGCGCGGCCTTCTTCCGGGGCGGGCTCGGCGGCGGGGGTGGCGTCGGCAACGCCGTCGTCGGCGGGGGGCAGCTCGTCCGGTGCCGCCTCGGCCGGCGCCGCGTCAGCGGCCTCGGCCTGGGTCTTATAAACATCTCCGAG
>JAEZFY010000053.1 GCA_023417265.1 Actinomycetes bacterium
CGCTGTAGGCCTCGATCGTGTCGGCCAGGAGTGGCCGGGCGTAGTCGTTGGCGAACGTCTTGGCCCACGCCTCGGCGTCGATCTCGGGTTCGGGGAGGAACAGGAAATCGACCCACTTCGGTGCGTCCGCCAGGGTGACCAGTCGCTCCTGGATGTACGGGGCGATCGCCGCGAACGTCGCCCGGTCCCACGCCTCGGGCAACCATGGGTCGCAGGCGGCGACCAGCTCATCGAGGCTCATCGCGCGGATGTACTCGCCGTTGAACGCGGCCAGCTTCTTGAGGTCGAAGAACGCCGGCGACTTGTTGACGTCGGTGAGTGCGAACGCGGCTTCGAGCTCGTCCCACGGGGCGATCTCGGCGGCGGCGCCCTCGCGGCCGGTCACCGCGGCCGGCGACCAGCCGAGTGTCATCAGGTAGTTGACCATCGCCGGGGCCAGATAGCCCTCGGCCCGGTACTGCTCGAGGGCGACCTTGTCGCGCCGCTTGGACAACTTCTTGCGCTGCTCGTTGACGAGTACCGGGACGTGCGCCCAGACAGGCGTGCGACCGGCGAGGGCTTCCCACAGCATCTGCTGCTTGGGAGTGTTGGGAAGGTGCTCTTCGGCGCGCACGACGTGGGTGATGCCCATCGCGATGTCGTCGACGACGTTGGCCAGGTTGAACAGCGGGGCGCCGTTGCCGCGCAGCAGCACGAAGTCCTCGATCGCGGCGTTGTCGAACTCGACCACGCCGCGCACGTCGTCGTGGACGATGGTGGTGCCCCGGGGCACCCGGAACCGCAAGGCCCGGCCCGGCCCGGGCCCGAGCGCCGTGTCGCGCGACGACTCGCCGGCCGCCACTTGCTCGCCGGTGAGGTCGCAGTAGTACGCCTGCCCCGATTCGAACAGGCGCTGCGCGGCGGCGAGGTGCTGGTCGGCGTACGACGACTGGAACAGCGGGCCTTCGAAGTGCGGATCGTCAGCACCGATGCCGAGCCACGCCAGGGCCTCGATGATGCCCTCGGTCCATTCGGGCCGATTGCGGGCCTCGTCGGTGTCCTCGATGCGCAACACGAACGTGCCGCCGTGGCGCCGCGCGAGCGCCCAGTTGAACCGCGCCGGGCGGGCGCCACCGACGTGGAAGTAGCCGGTGGGAGACGGGGCGAAGCGGTACCGCGGCGGGGTCATGCCTGGGCGACGCTACCGGTGCCGTTCAGCTCTGCTGGCTCATGTTGGCCAGGTTGTGCAGCGTGCGCAGGGCCACCGAGAGGTTGGTGACGTCGTACCCGTCGGTGCGCCGGATTTCGGTGAGCAGGCCGAGCGCGCGGTTCACGGCACGTTCGTTGGCGGCCAGCCAGCCGCGGGCCGACCGGGACGGATGCTGGAGCGCGCTGCCCGTCAGCCGCGACAGGACGGCCAGCAGATCGTCCCGGAGCGCGCCGCGCGCCTGGGTCTGCCAGCGGTCGGACCGGGGCAGGCCGCCGATCCCGTCCCACAGCCACATCAGTTCCAGCCGCTCGAAGATCTCCCAGTACGCCTCGGCCGCGGCGAGCACGCTGACGTCGGTCTTGTCGGCGGCCTCGATCACGTCGAACGTGGTGTGCAGGAGCCGCCACACCGCCGACTGTTCGGCGAACTCGGCGGGCACGCCGGCCGCGCGGCGGGCGTCGATCGCCGCGCGCGCGGCGTCGGCCATCGGGCCCCGCAACACCCCGAGCAGCTGGCCGCGCAGCTCGTCGAACGGGGCACGGAAGCGGGCCACCTCGGCGGTCACGTCGACGGGCGGACGACGATGCCGCAAGAACCACAGCGAGCAGCGTTCGGCGGTGCGCCGACAATCGAGGTACAGGTCGAGCTGCGTGTCGAAGTCGAGCCCGTCGAGCGCGCAGATCGCCTCCCACCAGGCCGGGAAGTCGAGCACCTCGCGCACCACCAGCCACGCCCGGGCGACGTCGGTGACCGACGCCCCGGTGTCCTCGGTCATCCGATGGTCGTAGGAGATCCCCGACAGGTTCACCATCTGGTTGACGAGCTGCGTGACGGCAATCTCGCGGCGCAGGCGGTGGGTGCGGATCTGCTCCGGGTAGCGCTCCTGGAGCACATCCGGGAAGTAGGCGAACAGGTCTTCGCCGAGCTCGGGCGCCTCCGGCAGATCGGAACCGAGGATCTCGGCGACGTTGAGGTTCTTGGTGTACGCCATCAACACCGCGAACTCGGGCGCCCGCAGGCCCGACCCTGCCGACTGGCGCTCGGCGAGCTGTTTGTCGGTGGGCAGATACTCGAGCTGGCGGTCGAGCTGACCCTCGGCTTCGAGGGCGTCGAGGTAGCGGGCGTGGACGTTGACCATCGGCAGACCCTGCGTGCGGGCGATCATCAGTGCCAGCGTCTGGGCCCGGTTGTCGGCGAGCACCAACTCGGCGACCTCGTCGGTCATCGCCGCCAGCAGCTCGTTGCGTTGCGGCAGGGTCAGCTCGCCGGCGGCCATCACCGCGCCGAGCAGGATCTTCAGGTTGACCTCGTGGTCGGACGCGTCGACGCCGGCCGAGTTGTCGATCGCGTCGGTGTAGATCAGCCCCCCGCCGAGCGCATACTCGACGCGGGCGAGCTGGGTGAACCCCAGGTTGCCGCCCTCCCCCACCATGCGTGCCCGCAGGTCGCAGGCGTCGACGCGGACACCGTCGTTGACGCGGTCGCCGACGTCGCCGTGCTGCTCGGTGGAAGCTTTCACGTACGTGCCGATACCGCCGTTCCACAGCAGGTCGACCGGAGCCCGCAAGATCGCCCCGATCAGCTCGTTCGGCGTGAGACTCCCCACCGATTCGTCGAGGCCGAGCGCATGCCGGATCTGCGGGGTCAGCGTCACCGCCTTCGCCGTCCGCGCGAACACCCCACCGCCGTCCGAGATCAGCTGCGGGTCGTAGTCCTCCCACGACGAGCGCGGCAGTTCGAACAAGCGCTTGCGTTCCGCCCACGCCGTCGCGGGGTCGGGATCGGGGTCGAGGAACACGTGGCGGTGGTCGAACGCGGCGACCAGCTTGAGCGTCTGCGACAGCAACATCCCGTTGCCGAACACGTCGCCCGACATGTCACCGATGCCGACCGCCGTGATCGGGTCGGCTTCCGGGTCGAGGCCGAGCACGCGCGCATGGCGACGCACGCTCTCCCACGCCCCGCGGGCGGTGATGCCCATCTCCTTGTGGTCGTAGCCGGCACTGCCGCCGGACGCGAACGCGTCGCCGAGCCAGAAGTCGTACTCCGCCGAGATGTCGTTGGCGATGTCGCTGAACGAGGCCGTGCCCTTGTCCGCGGCAACCACGAGGTACGCGTCGTCGCCGTCGTAACGCACCACCCGGTCGGGGTGCACGACCGTCGCCCCCCCATCGCGCTGGACGATGTTGTCGGTGAGATCGAGCAGGCCGCGCACGAACGCGCGATAGCACTCGACCGCCTCGGCGCGCTGCTCGACCGGGTCGGCGGGCGGGCGCTTGACCACGAACCCGCCCTTGGCGCCGACCGGGACGATCACGGAGTTCTTCACCATCTGGGCCTTGACCAGCCCGAGCACCTCGGTGCGGTAGTCCTCCAGGCGATCGCTCCAGCGCAGCCCGCCACGGGAGATCGGGCCGCCGCGCAGGTGCACGCCCTCGACGCGCGGCGAGGTGACGAAGATCTCGCGGTACGGGCGCGGGGCCGGCAGGCCGGGCACCTTGGCCGGATCGAACTTGAACGCCAGCGTCGGCCCGCCGCGGTAATAGCTCGTGCGCACGGTCGCATCGATGAGGGCGAGGAAGCGCCGAACGATGCGATCGTCGTCGAGCGAGGGCACGTCGTCGAGCGCCGCGAGCACCTCGCTGCGAGCGGCCTCGACGGCCGCTGCGCGGGCATCGACGTCGGGCCGGTCGGGATCGAACTTGGCGGCGAACACGGCGACGAGGAGCCGGGCGAGATGCGCTTGGCGAGCGAGCGAGCCTTCGATGTAGCCCTGGCTGAACCCAGCCCGGATCTGATGGGCGTACTTGGCGTAGGCCCGCAGCACGGCAACTTCCTCGACCGTGAGCCCCGCCCGCAACACGAGCTGGTTGAACCCGTCAGGCTCGACGCTGCCGGCGATCAGCTGGTCGATCGCATCGAGGACCTGGGCGTGCGTGGTGGCGTCGACCGCCACGCCGGGCGGGAGCCGGACGCCGATGTCGAGCAGGTAGTAGTGCTCACCGTCGAACCGGAATTCGTAGAGGTGCTCCTCGAGCGTGTCGAAGCCGAGGTGCGCCAACAGCGGGAGCAGCTGCGACAGCGACAGCGGCTCGGCGCGGCGGTAGACGCGCACCCGCAACTCGTCGCCCGGCGCCTCGACGTCGCGGGTCAGGGCGGTCATCGTGAGCGATCCGCCGGCGACGAGCTCAGCGATCCGGTCGAGGTCGCTGACCGCCGCCGGCACGTCGACGCCGGTGCGGAACTCGGGTGGCGCGATCTCGGCGATCTGCGTCGCCAGTTCGGGGTGCAGCAAGGCGCCGTTGCGGTAGCGGACCGCGGCGGCGATCCGGTCGATCCAGGCGGTGGTGGCGGCGTCGACCCGCTCCGACAGTTCGTCGAGGTCGATCGCGGCGTGCTCGAGCGCCGGGTGCTGGTCGGGCCCGCCGACGTCGGTGAGCGTCAGCGTGACGCGGGCCAGGTTGCTCGTGCCCACCAGCGACTCGACGTCGCGCACGGGCGAGCCGTACACCGCGCCGATCAGTTCGGCCACCTGTTCGGGCAGCGCCGCGGTGAAGCGCGACTTGGGCAGGTACACCAACACGGTGACCCCGCGACCCACGGGTTCGGGCACCGCGAACACGCGCACCAGTTGGCGTTCGTGGAGGCCGACGACGTCGATGACGAGTTCGGCGAGCTGGTGCGCGTCGAGCTCGAACACGAGATCGCGGGGCAACGTTTCGAGCACGGTGCGGATCGCTCGGCCGGCGTGCGTCTCGGGGCCGTGCTGGGCGAGCGCCAACACCTCACGGGCCCGGTCGCCGACGGTGGGGATCGTGAGCACGCTCTGGCGATAGGCCGTGGAGGCGAGCAGACCGACGAAGCGCTGGGCGATCGGGCGCCCGTCCGGGTCCTCGGTGAACACGGTCACCGCGGTCATCCGGGCCGGGCGGTGGATCGTCGCGGTGGCCGCCGAACGGGCGATCGTGAGCGGACCGCGCGTCGGATCGATCGGCGGATCGGCGTTGCGCTCGAGCGCGCCGGCCGTCGCCAGCTGGCCGAGCGCGGTGGCCGCCCGATGGACGGGGTCGCCGTCGGTCGGCAGGTCGTAGGTGACTGCGCCGAGCAGCACCATCTCGCCGCCGGCGAGCCACCCGAGGAGCGGGTCGACGTGCGCCAGGGCGAGCATCCGGGCGCGCATCTCGGGGTAGTCGTCGACGACCCGGTTGACCGCTTCCACGGCGGCGCGCACGTCGGCGGCGATGCGCTCGGACTGTTCGGGCGAGCACCGATCGATCTCGATCTGGGTCCACGCCTCGACGGTGTCGGCGAGCTGCCCGTCCGACCGGTACGGCGCCGCCACGGCGGTGATCTCGCCGGACCCGTCGCGGGCGACCGACAGCATCGGGTGAACCATCAGGTGGGTGGCCACGTGGTGCCGTTCGAGCACCATCCGGATCGAGTCGACGAGGAACGGACGGTCGTCCGACACGATCAGCACGACCGACCGGTCGACGGTGGTGCCGTCCTGCTCGGCCTCGATCGGGCGGACGGCGACGACGATCTCGCCGGGACCCCGCCGGCGGCCGAGCTCGAAGTGCGTCGAGGCCGCCTCGTAGAGGTCGTCGGTCGGGCGTTCGTCGAGGTCGAACTCGGGCAGATCGCCCAAGTACTCGACCACGAAGTCGGCCAGCGCCGGATCGTCGGGCCGGCGCTCGGTCGCCATGTCGGTGACCCGCGCGATCAGGGATGACTCCGTTGTCATCGTGTTCGGTTCCCCTCGATTCGCGGCGCACGCCGTTGTGCGCCGTGTCCGGTCGGCACGCCGTTGTGCCCCCTGGGGTGCGAGGGTAACCCCTACGTCCCGCCGACAGGGGTCGCTTGAGGGCGCATGCGCCGTGCCAGGCGCACTTACGAGACGGCGTGGCGGCGGAGGTCGGCGAGGTCGGCAAACTCGAGCGCCTGCATGTGTGTGGCTTCGAGTACCACCGGGCACGCGCGGCCCGCCTCCAGTGCCTGCACCCAGCGCGGGGCGACGACGCACCACTGATCGCCGGCGACGAGCCCCGGGAAGCCGTACTCGGGCAACGGTGTGATCAGGTCGTTGCCGATCTCTCGCTGGTACTCGAGGAAGTCGTCGGTCACGCGGCAGCAGATCACGTGGACTCCCGGGTCGTCACCCTTGTTCTCGCAGCAACCGGTCCGGTAGTAACCCGTCAACGGATCGAACGAACACGGCTGGAGCTCCGTGCCGAGCACATTCAGCGGCTGCATCGGCACAGCGTACGCTGGCCGCCGTGAGCACCCCCGTGTCCCCGGTCGAGGTCGGTGTCGTGATGGGCGGCGCCGGCGACTGGGCCGTGATGTCGCACGCGGTCGACGTGCTCGCCGAGTTCGGCGTCGCCCACGAAGCCCGCGTGCTCTCGGCCCATCGGATGCCCGACGAGATGTTCGCCTATGCCGAAGCCGCCGCCGGGCGCGGCCTGCGGGCGATCATCGCCGGAGCCGGCGGGGCGGCCCATCTGCCGGGGATGCTCGCCGCCAAGACACTGGTACCGGTGCTCGGTGTGCCCGTTCCGGCGAGCCACCTCAACGGCGTCGACGCGCTCCACTCGATCGTCCAGATGCCCCGCGGGATCCCCGTGGCGACGTTCGCGATCGGAGCGTGGGGGGCCACCAACGCGGGCCTGTTCGCAGTCCAGTTGCTGGCTGCCGAGCGGCCCGAACTGATGGCCCGGTTGGTTGCCGACCGGCAGCGCCGGCACGACCAGGCGGTCGCCTCGCAGGCCGAGCTCGCCGGCGAGCCCCCCGCGTGACCAGTGGCAACGCGGGCGGGCGCGGGCCGATCCTGCCGCCAGCCACGATCGGCATGCTCGGTGGCGGGCAACTCGGCCGCTACGCGCTCGTCGCCGCACGCCAGATGGGCTATCGCACGATCGTGCTCGACCCCGACCCGTTGGCACCCGCCGGGGCGATCGCCGACGAGCACCTCGTCGCCGCATTCGACGACGCAACTGCGCTCGACCGGTTGGCGGCCGAGTGCGCGGTGGTCACCACCGAGTTCGAGAACGCGCCGGCGGCGGCGATGCGCCGGCTTGCCGCGGCCGTCCGCGTGGCGCCCGGCCCGGATGCGGTGGCGACCGTCCAGGACCGGATCGCCGAGAAGTCGTTCCTCGTCGCCCACGGGCTGCCGGTCGGGCCGTACGGCGTCCTGGTCAGCGTCACCGACGTCCTCTACGCGGCCGACGACGCGGCGGTGGCGTGGCCGGCCCGGCTGAAGACGGCCCGACTCGGCTACGACGGCAAAGGGCAGGTCGTCGTCACCGACCCCGACCAATTGCGCGCTGCGTGGCAGGCGCTCGGCAGTGTGCCGTGCGTGCTCGAACAGGCGCTCGACCTCGACCGCGAGCTGAGTGTCGTCGCTGCCCGCGGTGCCGACGGCGAGTTCGTCGCCTACACCGTGGCCGAGAACGCACACGCCGGCGGGATCCTCGACGTGACCACCGTGGGCGGTGTCGATGCCGAGGCCAGCGCGGCCGCGGTGGCGCTCGCCCGCCGGGTGGCCGAGGCGCTCGGCTACGTCGGGGTGCTGGCGGTGGAACTGTTCGACTCGGGCGGACGCTTGCTCGTCAACGAGATCGCCCCACGCCCCCACAACAGCGGGCACTGGACGCTCGACGTCGCCCGCACGAGCCAGTTCGCGCAGCAGATCCGGGCGGTCTGTGGGCTCGCCCTCGGCGACCCGACGATGACGGCTGGCGGGGCGGCGATGGCGAACCTGCTCGGCGACCGGTGGGCCGGTGGCGAACCCGACTGGTCGGCTGCGGTCACCGCCGCGACGGCGCTGCATCTGTACGGGAAAGCCGAGCCGCGGGCAGGCCGCAAGATGGGCCACGTCACGGCGTGGGGCGACACGCCGACTGCCGCCCGGGAGCGGGTGCTGGCGGCGCGCGGCTAGGCGGGGACGTTCCAGATCTCGGCGGCGTACTCGCGGATCGTGCGGTCCGACGAGAACCAGGCCATGCGGGCGGTGTTGCGGATCGCCGACTCGGTCCAGCCGGCCGGATCGTGCCAGCGTCGCTCGACGTCGGCCTGGGCAGACACATAGGCGTCGAAGTCGGCGGCGACCATGAACCAGTCGGTGGTGTAGATCCCCTCGACGAGGTCGCGGTAGCGCTCCGGCTCGCCGATCGAGAACATCCCCGCGGCGACGGCACCGAGCGCCCGGGTGAGCGCCGGTGAGTCGGCGATCACGGCCGCCGGGTCGTAGCCGCCGGCCCGGCGGGCGGCGACCTCGTCGGCGGTGAGCCCGAAGATCACCATGTGCTCGGCACCGATGTGCTCGCACATCTCGACGTTGGCGCCGTCGAGGGTGCCGATCGTGAGCGCCCCGTTGAGGGCGAACTTCATGTTGCCGGTTCCCGACGCTTCCAACCCGGCGGTGGAGATCTGCTCGGACAGATCGGCGGCGGGAATGATCACCTCGGCGGCGCTGACGTTGTAGTTGGGGACGAACACCACCTTGAGCAGGCCGGCCACCTGCGGGTCGCCGTTGATCATCGCCGCCACGTCGTTGGCGAGGCGGATGATCTGCTTGGCGAGGTGATAGCTCGGGGCAGCTTTGCCGGCCAGCAGCTTCACGCGCGGCGTCCATCCGCCGCCCGGATCGTCGAGGATCCGGTGGTACAGGTCGACCGCGTGGAGGATGTTGAGCAACTGTCGCTTGTACTCGTGGATCCGCTTGACCTGCACGTCGAACATCGCCAGCGGGTCGAGCGTGTGTCGCAGACGCTCCTTCATGAGCCCGGCGAGCCGCGCCTTGTTCGCCAGTTTGACCGCCGCGAACCGCTCTTGGAACGAGGCGTCGGTGGCGTACTCGTCGAGCCCGGCGAGGGCGTCGAAGTCGTCGAGGAAGCGTGGCCCGATGGCCTCGCGGATGAGGTCGGTCAGGAGTGGATTGCACTGGAACAACCAGCGCCGCGGCGTGACCCCGTTGGTCTTGTTGTTGATGCGCTGCGGGTAGAGGTGGTGCAGGTCGGCGAACACCGTGGCCCGCATCAGGTCGGTGTGCAGGCCCGACACACCGTTCACCGAGTGCGACCCGACGAACGCCAGGTTGCCCATCCGCACGCGACGATCGCCGTCCTCGCCGATCAGCGACACCCGGCGGAGCGCGGCGTCGTCGAGCCGGGCCGTGGTGCGGGCCTCGGCGAGCACGAGTTCGTTGATCGCGTAGATCAGTTGCAGGTGACGTGGGAGCAGCCGCTCGAACAGCTCGATCGGCCAGCTCTCGAGCGCCTCCGGGAGCAAGGTGTGGTTGGTGTAGGCGAGCGTCGCCCGGGTGACGTCCCACGCCTGGTCGAACGGCATGCAGTGGTCGTCGACGAGCTGGCGCATCAACTCGGCGACGGCGATCGCCGGGTGGGTGTCGTTGAGGTGGATCGCCGCCTTGTCGCCGAGGATCGCCAGCGGATCGTCGAGCTCGGCGTACTGACTGATGTGGCGTTGCAGGATGTCCTGCAGCGAAGCCGACACCCAGAAGTGCTCCTGACGGAGGCGCAGCTCCTGTCCGGCCTGGTGCGAGTCGGCCGGGTACAGGACACGCGAGAGCGACTCGGCGCGGGCGCTCTCGGCGAGCGCCCCGACGTGGTCGCCGGCGTTGAACCGGTCGAGCAGGATCGGGTCGACCGCGATCGCCGCCCACAACCGCAACGTGTTGACGCGGGCGCCGCGCCAACCGACCACCGGGGTGTCGTAGGCGACCGCGGCGACGCGCTCGACCGGCATCCACACGTGCGGCTGGCGCGGATCGTTGGGGCTGCCCGCAGCGATCGCGCCGGGCGCGGGGATCACCGTGCCGCCGAACCCGACCTCGAAGGTCCGCTCGCGGCGCTCGAACTCCCACGGGTTGCCGTGGTCGAGCCAGGTTTCCGGGAGCTCGACCTGCACGCCGCCGGCGATCTGCTGGCGGAACATCCCGTTGACGTAGCGGATGCCGTAGCCGTGGGCAGGCACGTCGACGGTTGCCAGGCTCTCCATGAAGCACGCCGCCAAGCGGCCGAGCCCGCCGTTGCCGAGCGCCGCGTCGGGCTCGAGTTCGGCGATCGTGGCGACGTCGACGCCGAGCGAGGCGAGCGCCTGCGACATATGGTCGAGCAGGCCCATGTTCGAGAAGGCGTCGCGGGTGAGCCGGCCGATCAAGAACTCGGCCGACAAGTAGTAGACCCGCTTGGCATCCTCGTCGTAGGCGTGCTTGGTGGCTTCGATCCAGCGGTCGATCACGCGGTCGCGCACCACTTGGATCGCGGCGTTGAGCCAATCGTGCGAGGTCGCGACCGAAGGGTCCTTACCAATCCGGTAGCGCAGCGCCGTGAGCACTTCGTCGGCCAGGGCGGAGGGGGTGTCCGTCGGCATCCCGGCGAGGCTAGACCGGTCAGGCGCGCCCCGCGCCCGGCGACCCCCACGGCGGGCATCTGTCACCAGGGTCGCGACCAGCTTCGCCGGGTTGGGCAGCGGTGCCTCGGCTGAGCGGTCAGATCGAGCCGTTCTGCTGCAACAGTTCGAATTCCTCGACGGTCATCAGCACTTCACGGGCCTTGCTGCCCTCGCTCGGGCCGACGACGCCGCGCTGCTCGAGCAGGTCCATGATCCGCCCGGCACGGGCGAAGCCGACTTTGAGCTTGCGCTGCAGCATCGAGGTCGAGCCGAGCTGGCTGCGCACGACGAGCTCCATCGCCTGGCGCATCATCACCGCGTCCTCGTCGTCGTCGCCGGCCGAGAAAGCGTTGGCGTCGGACGTGACCGAGTCGCCGAAGGCGTCGTCGAGCGACAGCTGCGCGGCGGGCCCGACCGCCGGCGCGACACCGGTGTCGTCGCCCTCGACGTTCGAGCTGTACACCGGCTCGGGTGCCTGCTGACGCCAGTGGGCGACGACCTTGCGAACCTCGTCCTCGCCGACGAACGAACCCTGGATGCGGTTCGGCACCGACGTGTTGCCGGGCAGCAGCAGCATGTCGCCCTTGCCGACCAGCTTCTCGGCCCCCGGCTGGTCGAGGATCACGCGACTGTCGGTGAGGCTCGTGACGGCGAACGCCATGCGGGCCGGGATGTTGGCCTTGATCACGCCGGTGATGACGTTCACCGACGGGCGCTGCGTGGCGACGATCAGGTGGATGCCGACCGCGCGGGCCTTCTGGGCGATCCGGGTGATCGACTCCTCGACGTCGCGGGCGGCGACCATCATCAGGTCGTTGAGCTCGTCGACGACGACCACGATGTACGGCAGGTGTTCGTACGGCGAGTCTTCCGCAGCGACGCCGACGGGCGGCTCGACCTCGCCCTTCACCACGGCCGCGTTGTAGCCGGTGATGTCGCGATAGCCGACCGCCGAGAGCAGGTCGTAGCGCCGCTCCATCTCCTTGACCGCCCACCCGAGCGCGTTGGCGGCCTTCTTCGGGTTCGTGATCGGCTGCGTCAGGAGGTGCGGCAGGCGCTGGTACTGCCCCATCTCGACCTGCTTGGGGTCGACGAGGATCAGGCGCACCTGGTCGGGTGTGGTGCGCATCAGCAGCGACGTGAGGATGCAGTTGATGCCCGACGACTTCCCGGCCCCGGTGGCGCCGGCGATCAGGAGGTGCGGCGTGGCGGCGAGGTCGAGGAACACGGCCTTGCCGGCGATGTCCTTGCCGACCGCGACCTCGAGCGGGTGCGTGGCGGCGACCGCCTCCGGCGAGGCGAGCAGGTCGCCGAGGGCGACGAGCTGACGCTGGTGGTTGGGCACCTCGATGCCGATCGCCGAGCGGCCCGGGATCGGCGCGAGGATGCGCACGTCGACGGCCGCCATCGCGTAGGCGATGTCCTTGTTCAGGCTGGTCACCCGGGCGACCTTGACGCCCGGCCCGAGCTCGAGCTCGTAGCGCGTGACGGTGGGGCCGACCGTCATGCCGATCAGCTCGGTGTCGACACCGTGGCTGGCGAGCGACTCGACCAGCGTCTGCCCGCGGCGCTCGATCTCGGCCATGTTGACGGCCTGTTGGCCGACCTGCTTCAGGAACGCCAGCGGCGGCAGCGTCCACTCCCCCACCTGCTGCCCGTCGAGCGGCAAGGCCACCTGGCCGTCACCGGTGGTGGCCTTGACCTTGCGGCGCGGCTTCGAGGAGGTCGCCGGCTGGGCGGCCGTGAAGATGCCGGCGTCGTCGTCGGCGCCGTCGTACAGCGCCGGCGCCGAACC
>JAEZFY010000074.1 GCA_023417265.1 Actinomycetes bacterium
CCCCCGCCCCCGTCGTCGGGCATCGCCTGCCCCGTCGCCGGATCGCACTCCTTCGCCGACACGTGGGGCGCCCCGCGGTCGGGTGGCCGTCGCCATCAGGGCGTCGACCTGATCTCGCCGCGCGGTACCCCGCTCGTGGCCGTGGCCTCGGGCACGGTGGTGTTCAAGCAGAACCGGCTCGGCGGCAACGCCGTGTGGCTGACCTCGAACGCCGGCGACAAGTACTACTACGCCCACCTCAGCTCGTTCGAGGGCTCGAGCCGGTCGGTGTCGCGCGGAGACGTGATCGGCTACGTCGGCGACACCGGCAACGCGACGGGCACCCCGCACCTGCACTTCGAGGTGCATCCGGGCGGGGGCGGCGCGGTCAACCCGACGCCGTACGTGCGCGCCGCCTGCTGATCGGCGGCCCTGACCCGCCGGTCAGACGCGGCTGACGCCGTCGGCGATCGCCGCCCGGTACACCGCTTCGGCCACCCGCGTGGCGGTGGCGCGTTCGAACACCGACGGGATGATGCGGGTCTCGCTCAACTCGGCGTCGGAGATCGTGGCCGCGATCGCCCCCGCCGCGGCGAGCTTCATGGCCTCGGTGATCTCCGTGGCGCGCGCATCGAGCGCCCCCCGGAACACGCCCGGGAAGGCGAGCACGTTGTTGATCTGGTTCGGGTAGTCGCTGCGCCCGGTGCCGAGCACGCGCACGAGCGGCGCGGCCAGCTCGGGGGCGATCTCGGGGTCGGGGTTGGCGAGCGCGAACACCACCGGATCGGGGGCCATCCGCTTGATGTCGTCGACCGTCAGGACGTTCGGGCCGCTGACGCCGATGAACACGTCGGCGCCGGCGATCACGTCGCTCAGCCGACCGCGGTGCCCGCCCCGGTTGGTGTGCTCGACGAACCACTGGCGCCACTGGTCGAACTCCTGGCGCCCGTCGTAGAGCACGCCGTCGATGTCGACGCCGACGAGGTGTCCGACACCCGCAGTGAGCAGCATCTTGCCGATCGCCACCCCGGCCGCGCCGACCCCGGTGATGACCACGTTGAGGTCTTCCATGCGCTTGCCGGTGATCCGCAGCGTGTTCTCGAGGGCGGCCAGCACGACGATGGCCGTGCCGTGCTGGTCGTCGTGGAACACGGGGATGTCGAGCCGTTGCTTGAGCGCTTCCTCGACCTCGAACGCGTTCGGCGCGGCGATGTCCTCGAGGTTGATGCCCCCGAACGTCGGCGCGATCGCTTCGACGGCGGCGACGATCTCGTCGGCGGTGTGCACGTCGAGGCAGATCGGGAAGGCGTCGACGCCACCGAACTCCTTGAACAGCAGGGCCTTGCCCTCCATCACCGGCAGCGCTGCCTTCGGCCCGATGTTGCCGAGCCCGAGCACGGCCGACCCGTCGGTGACGATCGCCACCGTGTTGCGGCGCACGGTGTACTCGTCGGCCTTGACCGGATCGGCGGCGATCGCCTTGCAGATCCGGGCCACGCCGGGCGTGTACGCCATGGAGAGGTCCTCGATGTCGCCGACCGAGCACAGCGTCGAGATCTCGATCTTGCCGCCCTCGTGGAGCCGGAACGTGCGGTCGTACCAGCCGTTCAGGGTGACGCCCTCGGTGTTGGCGATGATGTCGACGATCTCGAGCTGGTGCTCGACACTGCAGCAGTTGACGACGATCGAGCGTTCGACGATCGGCCCCTTGGCGACGAAGCCCTCGACGGCGAAGATGTTGCCGCCGGCGTCGCCGATCGAGGTGGCCAACCGCCCGAGTACGCCGGGCACGTTGTCGAGCGTCAGGGCCACCGCGATCGAGTACTGGGTCGCCGGCGGGGGCGACGTACGCGACGCGGTCGCGCGGTCGGCATCAGACAGCGCAGCGTTCACGAGCCGTCACGCTACCTGCGCCGCCTCAGCGGGAACCCGATCGGTTCGTGCACCGGCACCTCCACGATCAGGTGAGTGTCGGGCGGATACCGAGACCGGCGGCCTCGTAGCAGGCGTCGATCACCTGCATGTTGCGCACGCCGTCGGCGGCCGTCGTGGGGAACGCCGCGCCGTCGACGATCGCATCACGGAAGGCGACGAGCTGATGAACGTAGGTGGCCGACGGGTCGACCGGTTCGACCCGCGTGCCGGCCTCGGTGGTGAGACGCAGTTCGGCTCCGCCGCTTTGCGGCGCGAGCGGGTTCTCGACGGTGAGCGTGCCCGCGGTGCCGTGGACGACGAGTGTGGCGATCCGCTGCGTCCCTTCCAGGATCATCGATGACCCGATCGAGCCGGTGGCGCCCGAGGGCCAGCGCAGCTCGGCCACCAGCGAGCCGTCGATGCCGGGTGCCGACTCGACCGCTGTCGCCGAGACGACCTCGGGCAGCACGGTGCTGTCGCCCCCGGTCTCCGGACACGCGGCGACGGCGTGGCGCACCCATTGGATCGCGTAGCAGCCGAGATCCATCGTCGCTCCGCCACCGAGGGCAAGGTTCCAGCGGATGTCGGTGGGTGGGATCTGCCCGATCGGCACGTCGAACACGCCCTCGGCGCGAGCGACCCGACCGATCGCGCCCGAGCTGATCAATTCGGTGATGCGGGCGGCGACCGGGTGGTAGCGCCAGTGGAACGCTTCCATCACGACGACGTCGGGGTATGCGTCGGCGGCGGCGGCGATCAGCCGGGCGTCGTCGGCGTTGCTGGCGAATGGCTTCTCGACCAACACGTGCTTGCCAACCTCGATCGCGGCCAGCGCCCACGCACGGTGGAGCGCGGCCGGGGTGCCGATGTACAGCGCATCGACATCGGGGCTGGCAACCAGTTCGGCGTACGAACCGAACGCCAGCGGGGCACCCCAGCGGGCCGCCGCCGCCTCGGCGCGGGCCAGTTCGCGGGCGCCGACAGCGGCCACCGCGACCCCCTCGACGCCGGGGTCGCGCAGCGGGGCGACGATCGCCGCGTCGGCGATCCGGGATGCTGCGATCAGTCCGAGGCGGATGGTCATCGCGGCATCGTGGCAGACGCGGGCGCGCCGGCGACGGTCACTCGGCGAGCGCGACCGCGACGGCCACCTGGCCACCGGCGCCTGCAACCTCGTCGGCCTCGGCCACGTCGTCGACGCCGCGGCGCAGCCGTTGGGCTGGCCCGGCGAGGACGTACGACGTCACCACGAGCACGAGCATCAGCGCCGAGCACACGGAGTAGGCGAGCGTGCGCCCGCCCCACGTGTACAGCGCCCCGGCGGCGACCGCGGTGAGCCCGCCGGTGAGCGTTTCGGCCGCACCCAGCAGACCTTGCGCGCCGGCCTGGCGGCCGCGCGGTGCGGTCATGCCGACGGCGACACCGGTGCTCGTGATCGTGAGGCCGTCGCTGATCGCGTGCACCACGCCGACCGTCAGCATCAGCGCACCGGTGGGCATGAACCCGTACAGGAACATGAAGCCGGCGCCGAGCACGAGGCCGAACGGGCCGAGCCGGAACGGGCCGACGCGTTGGGCGAGCCGGCCGCCGTACGAACCCAAGAAGATCAGCGGCAGGGCGAAGATCGTGATCCCGAGGTTGGCGACCAGCTCGCTCGCTTCGAGGTCGTCGAGCACGATCGCCCAGAGCGCGTCGAACGTGCCGATCATCAAGAACACGGCCGAGCCCATCAACAACGCGGCGACGAGTGCCCGGTTGCGGAGCAGGTCGACGGCCAAGCGGTGCTTGTCGCCGGCGACCACGTGGGCCTCGATGACCTCGACCCGCAGCACGACCGGCAGGAACGCAACCGTGAGCCCGGCAATCGCGAGGAACGGCACCGGGATCCCGAACCGCAGCAGCACCGCGGCCAGGGCAGGGCCGGCCGCGAACCCGGTGACGTCGGCGGCGAGCAGCAGCCCGACGTTGCGACCGAGGTTGGCCGGGTCGGCGTTGATGACGATGCGGCGGACCGCGGGCACCGCCATGCCGACACCGATGCCCATCACGAAGCGTCCGGCGAGCAGCGGCACGAGCGTCTCCCCGAAGGCCACCATCACGAGCCCGGTCGACGACAGGGTGAGCCCGGTGACGACGAGCCGGCGGGCGTGGCCGCGGTCGGCGAACGGCGCGATCAGCACCTGCGACAGGAACCCGGCGAGGAAGCCGATGCCGACGATCACGCCGAGCCACACCTCGGCGATGCCGTAGTCGTCGCGGAAGTCGTCGAGCACCGTGAACATCACGCCGTACCCCGAGGCGAGCAGCGCCGTCATCACGCCGAACGTCAGTACCCGGGCCCTGCTCACGCGTCGAAGCTACCGGCGCGCCCACCGCCTCGGCCGTGCCGGTTGCGCTCGCCACCAGAAACGAACGATCGTTATTATCCGGGCATGCCCCAGCCTGGTACCGCCGACCGTGACATAGCGCAGAACACCGACCCGACCGCTGCGGCGACGGTCGACGGCGACGTGCTCGACGCCCTGCTGCACGAGATCGAACTGCACTCCGACGTGCTGATGACGTGGGATTACGAGCGCAGCCGCACCGCCCTGTCGAAGCTGTACGAGAAGGCCAAGACGTCGCAGTGGAACGCCACCGATCTGCCGTGGGACACCGATGTCGACCTCGAGAAGCTCGCCGCGTCGAGCAGCAGCGAACGCTTCTGGGTGCTCAAGCAGCCCGACTCGCCCGTCGCCGCATGGGGCGACAAGGAATGGGTCCAGTTCGCCGTCGAGCAGCAGACGTTCAGCCTCTCGCAATTCCTGCACGGCGAGCAGGGCGCCCTGGTGTGCACGGGCTTGATCACGTCGACCACACCGTGGATCGACGCCAAGTACTACGCCGCCACTCAGGTGATGGACGAAGCCCGCCACGTCGAGGTGTTCGCCCGCTACCTCGACGAGAAGATCCAGCACAAGTACGCGATCAACGACAACCTCGGCGGGCTGCTCGACACGATCGTCGAGGACGGGCGCTGGGACATCACCTACCTCGGCATGCAGATCATGGTCGAGGGGCTCGCCCTCGCGGCGTTCGGGTTCATGCACATGATGAGCCAGGAACCGCTGCTCAAGCAGCTCCTGCGCTACGTGATGAGCGACGAAGCCCGCCACGTCGCCTTCGGCGTGCTCTCGCTCAAGGAGTTCTACGACGGGCTCGGCGCGGCCGAGGTGCGCGAGCGCCAGGAGTTCGCCTACGAGGCCGCGCTGCGGCTCAAGCGCCGGTTCAGCGGTGGCGAGGTGTTCGCCCAGCTCGGCGCCGATCCGAAGCAGGTGTTCGCCTACCTCGACGCCAACCGCGACCCGATGCAGCTCCAGTTCCAGACGATGCTGTTCTCGAAGATCGTCCCGAACTGCAAGAAGCTCGGCCTACTCGACGCCGGCGACGGCTGGCTGCGGACGAAGTTCGAGGAGCTCGAGATCATCCACTTCGAAGACGGCATGAACGCAGTCGACGAGTACGAACTGCTCGACGCCGTCGCGGCCGACGGGGCACCGGCCGCGCAGCCGGACTGATGGCCCGCAAGGCCGGCGTCACCGCGGCCGAGACCCGCGCCCAGCTGCTCGACGCGGCGGCCGACGTGTTCGCCGCCCGTGGCTACGACGGCGCCAGCATCTCGGCGATCACCCGCGCAGCCGGGCTCAGCAGCGGGGCGATCTACGCCCACTACGCCTCCAAGGCCGACCTGTTCCTCGCCGTGCTCGAGACGTATTGCCGGGGCCAGCTGCGGCGTTTGATCGGAACGCCGGAGGTGCCCGACGTGGCCGAGTTCGCGGTGCTCGCTGGTGCCAACGCGGCTCGTCGCGAGCCGCGCCCGGCAGCGCTGCTGGTGGAGGCGATCATGGCCTCGAAGCGCAACCCCGACGTGGCCGAGCTGGTAGCCGGCTTCCTCGCCGACGGCGAGCGCGAACTCGCCGCCGCCGTCAAAGCCGGCCATCACGACGGCACGATCGACGACCGTGTCGGAGCCGAAGCGTTCGGACGGTTCGTCACGATGGTGGCGCTCGGTTCGGCGTTGACGCGCTCGCTCAACCTGGCCGGTCCGGATCACGCCGAATGGCAGACGCTCATCGAACGCCTGGCCGCGTCCCTCCGCCGCGACCCCGAGCCCTGACCCGCGGGCGCGCCTGCAACGCCCCCATGCCGTCGGACCGGGTCGCAACCGGACCCGCGGTCGCGGTGTGCGACCTTACCGAGGTGGGTGGCAATCCAGCTCGTCGGTTCCGCCCTCGTCGGTTCAGCGGGCGGCGATCCGGACGCGTCTGTCGGCGAGCTGTATGCGATCAACGTCGACCCGGCCCATTGGGGTTCGGGTGCGGGCCCTGCTCTGATCGACGCTGCAATGGAAGCACTTCAGGCAAGTGGTTTCGTGTCGGCGGTTCTCTGGGTCCACCCGGAAAACGGGCGAGCCCGCTCGTTCCATGCCAGGCGGGGCTGGGTCGACGACGGCGTTGACCGCCAGCAACAGGTGCTCGGCGTCGAGGTCCCCGAAACACGCCTTTCACTTGCACTGGCCTCGTGATACCCGCTTGACCGTGTTCAACCACGTAGACGAAACTGTTGGGAACACTCGATCGGTTTCGATGCCGTCAGGCAGGAACGTTGTCACACCCCCTTGGTACGGTGAGGAGCATGACCACTCGGCCCGCACCGATTGCAGCGCTACACGCGCTCGACGGCATTGCCGTCGCTGGTGCCGATGCGCTGGCGTGCCAGCGGTGGCTGCGCGAGGCCAAGCGCGTACGCGGGTTCCTCGACGCCGTCGAGGCCGACGTCACGGCTCAGCTCGATGCGTTGGCGGAGCAGGGCGAGTCGTTCGGGTCCGAGGCCGCGCACGTGAACTGCTCGGGGGTGTCGTCGAAGGACGCCAGCAAGCTCAAGGAGCGCTCGAAGACGCTCGGGCAGGCCGCCGGATTCGCCGACGCGCTGGCCAGCGGGAACGTGACTGCGTCGCACGTCGATCAACTGGCCGCGGCCGCGGCGCATCTGACCGACGAGGTCCGTACGTCGCTGTTCGAACGGTCGGACGACCTGCTCGAGCACGCCACCCACGAAGATCCGGGCCGGTTCGGGCGCTACGTGCGCGACCTGGCGCGCCGGCTCGAACGCGACGCCGGTACGGCACGCGAGGCCCAGCAGCGCCGCGACACCTGGCTCACGATCACTCGCAATCCGGCCACGGGCATGTACGACCTGCGCGGCGCGCTGCACCCCGAGCTCGGCGCACGCGTCAAGGGTGCGGTCGATCGCCAGGTCGCCGCATTGATCAAGCGCGGCGAAGCCCAAGGCGATTCCGAGTTCGTCGATCGCACGGTCAACCGCAATCGGCTGGCGGCCGACGCGCTCGGCGATCTCGTCGCAGCCGGCCATGGCACGGTGCGCCCCACCGTCGCCGACATCGGGCTGCTCATCGACGCCACGACGCTGAGCGCCGGCGAGTATCACGAGCACAGCGTGTGCGAGACCAGTGACGGAGTGTTGATGTCGGTGCCCTCGGTGCGCCGGCTGCTGTGCAACGGGCTCGTGACGCCGATCATCGTCGGCGCCGACGGCGTGCCGCTCAACGTCGGGCGCACCATTCGTACAGCCAATCGTCAGCAACGCCGAGCCCTCCGCGCCATGTACCGAACCTGCGCCGCCGAGGGCTGCGACACGCCGTTCGACCAATGCGAGATCCACCACATCGACCCGTGGGAAGACGGCGGCCGAACGGATCTCCACAACCAACTGCCGTTGTGTTCCCGGCACCACCACCTCGCCCACGCGCTCGGTTGGAAACTGCACCTCAGCTCCAACCGCACGCTCACCGTCACCGACCGCGACGGCCAACTGGTGATGCGCACCACCCCCGACATGCCGCACCCGTCGCGACCGACCCACCGACGACGAACCGAGCCAGCCCCGGCTGGCGACCACGACCACGAGCACCGATCCGAGCCGCAGCCAGCGCGGCTCGCCAGTTGACCCGAGCCGACCGGGCAACAGCACCCGACCCTTGACAATCGACGTGCCGGCCCTGAGGCTCCCTCACGCGCCGCGTCTCCTCAGCCCTCGCGCTCGGCACGTCGCCAGATCCCGAACGACCGACCGCGACGGCGGGCGGGCCGGCGTGCCGTCCACGTCGCACGACAGGCGCGCCACGCGACGGATGGGGCAGATCCCACCCCCGGGAAAAATCGCCTCCGTCGTCGGCATCCGTGGTCGGCAAGCCGGACAACGACGAGACCATCCGCTGAGTCGCCTGGAGCTCACCCGCCCGCTGTGCCGCCCCATCGTGTGTGCACAGCTCGACACGAACGGCGCGTGCCTCCGCCGCGAGGCCCGACGCGACAGGAGTTCGCGTCAGCTGACGCGTTGGAACTCGACCTCGCGCTGGTCGACGTCGACCCGTTCGAGCCGCACGCGGATCGTGTCGCCTGGGTCGACGCGGTTGGCGGCGACCTTGGCGATCACCGGCGGATCGGCGATCTGGATCTCGACGGCGTCATCGCTCTCGTCGATCACGTCGGCCTCGAACACCTCGCCCTCGCGGCCGGCGAGCACGACCGCTTCCGCCAGCTCGAGGGCCAGCCGCTCCACCCGGTTGGCGCGCTGTTCGGCGCGGGCCATCGCCTTGGGCAGGCGTTCGAACGCCTCGGAAATCGCGCTCGGGACCGGCTCGCCGGCCACCACCGCAAGCGTCGCTTCGATCACGTAGCGGTCCTGGAGTCGCCGCAGCGGCGCCGTGGCTTGGGCGTAGGTGGCCGCGACGGCGGCGTGCCACGGGCGGGTGTCGGCGCGGAACGGGGCGTAGCCGGCGCCGCCCGACGCCCGGCGCATCGCCAACAGGAACGCCGACGACCGCGGGTCGTCACGCGGCAACGTCGCCTCGAAGGCGGGCAGGCTCAGCCCGCGCGGCCATCCCAGACCGAGCGCGTGGGCCGAGCGGCGAAGACGCCGCTCCTGACGCTCGTCGACCGCGTCCATCACCCGGAACAAGCCGGTACCGGCGGCGTGCAACGCGTCGGCGACCGCGAGATTGGTCGCCAACGACAGCGCCGCGTTCTGCTCCTCGGAGTCGAGTCGGGGACGGAAGGTCAACTCGTAGTCGCCGGCGGCGTTGCGGCCGATCTCCTGCTCGGGGAACTCGACTCGCGGGGCGCCACGCGCGAGCTCGGCCCGGCGGAACCGACGGAACAGCTCCTCGAACCCGTCCGGGAGCTCGGCTGCTGACACGGTGTCGTAGGCGAGCTTGGCCTGACTGCGGATCAGCGCGCGCTCGACGCCCTCGAGCCGGCTCGCCCCCTCGACGTCGACGTGCACCGTGAACACCACGGCTGGGCGGTCGACCCCCGGCAACAGGCTCGCTGCGCCTTCGGAGAGGAGCTGTGGGTAGAGCGGGGCGCGCCCGTCGGGCAGGTAGATCGTCACGCCGCGCCGGAACGCTTCCTCGTCGAGTGGGTCGCCCGGGCGCACGAACCATCCGACATCGGCGATCGCGTAGCGCAGCACCACATCGCCGCTCGGCCGCGACGGCGCCTCGATCGCGAACGCCTGGTCGAGATCGGTGGAGCTGGCCGGGTCGAGCGTGACGAACCGCCACGACGTGCGGTCGGCGTGCTCGGGGCCGGGCGGCCGGGCGGCGGCCTCGTCGGCGGCGCGCATCACGTCGATCGGAAACCCGGCGGGGACGTCGCACTCCTCGCGGATCCGATCGAGCCCGGCGCCCAGCGCCTCGGCTGCGTCGCTCTTGAGTCGCACCATGGCGGTCGACCCTACGTGGTCATCGCCGCGGGCGCATGCCGAGGCGGTGCGGGTCGCCTGCGGCGTGTCAGCGGCGGGCGCCCATGAACATGCCCTTGAGCGCGTCGTAGTGCTCGATCACGTGGCCGGCACCGAGCACCACCGCCTCCAACGGCACGTTCGACATGCGCACCGGCACTTCGGTTTCGCGCTCGATCCGCTGCGCCAGCCCGCGCAGGAGGCCACCGCCGCCAACGAGGTACATGCCGCGCACGAGGAAGTCCTGCGACAGCTCCGGCGGGGCTTTGGCGAGGCAGCGGATGACCGAGGCGACGATCGACGACACGACGTCCTCGATCGCGTAGCGCACCTCTTCGGGCGTGAGGATGACGGTCTTCGGGAGGCCGGTCATCAGGTCGCGGCCGCGCACTTCGGCTTGGCTCTCCTGTGGCGTCGGGGCGGCCGACCCGATCGCCATCTTGATCTCCTCGGCGGTGCGCTCGCCGACGGCGATGCCGTGCTCGCGGCGGATGTAGTTCTGGATCGCGTTGTCGATGTCGAACGATCCGACTCGCACCGCTTCGAGGGCGACGATCCCGCCGAGGCTGATCACGGCG
The DNA here is from genome assembly GCA_023417265.1 of Actinomycetes bacterium. GTDB lineage: Bacteria > Actinomycetota > Acidimicrobiia > Acidimicrobiales > Ilumatobacteraceae > Ilumatobacter. Next base: position 10,275 of record JAEZFY010000074.1, read on the forward strand.
GTCTCGGACGTCCCGCCGCCGATGTCGATGACCATGTTGCCGACCGGCTCGTCGATCGGCAGGTCGGCGCCGATCGCGGCGGCCATCGGCTGCTCGATCAGGTTGGCGTCGGCTGCGCCGGCCCGGCGGGCGGCGTCGGTGACGGCTCGCCGCTCGACCTCGGTGATCGCCGAGGGCACGCAGATGACGACCTTCGGGCGGGTGAACCGCGACACGCCGACGCGCTGGAGGAGCAGCCGGATCATCCGCTCGGTGATCTCGAAGTCGGTGATTGCCCCGCCGCGCAGCGGGCGCACGGCGACGATGTAGCCGGGTGTGCGGCCGATCATCTGCCACGCCTCGCGGCCGGTGGCGAGCACCTCGCCGGTCTGCCGGTTGAGGGCGATCACGGACGGCTCGTTGAGCACGATCCCGCGGCCCTTCATGTAGACGAGCGTGTTCGCCGTCCCGAGGTCGATCGCCAGGTCACGCGCCACGGCACACGCCTCCGGACGCGGCAACACCGACGGCGGAGGTCATCGCAGCCACCGCGGGGTCACTCGTCATCGTCGTCGCGCAGCGGATCGGCTGGTTCCACGTTGAGTTGTTCGACCGTGGAACGACGGGCCTCCGGCGACAAGGCATCGATCTGGCGCCGGAACGAGTCGACCCCGTCGATCTGTCGGCGGCGGCGGCTCAACCACACGGCCAAGGCCCCGGCCACGACGACCGCGGCAACGATGATCAGTGCGGAGGTCACGCCTCAGGCGCCCCTCGTCCCGGCGGAGTGCGGGACTTCGGAGGCGTCGACGAGGCGTGCCGCGTTGGTGCCCCAGCCGCTCTGGCGCTCGCCGCCGGGCCCGGCGCTCCACTCCTCGCGCTTCCACACCGGCACGGACACCTTGAGGGCGTCGATCGCGAAGCGCGCGGCGGCGAACGCCTCGGGGCGGTGCGGCGCCGACACGGCAACCACCACCGAGCTCTCACCGAGTTCGAGCCGGCCGACGCGGTGCACCAGCGCGACCCGGCCCGTGTCGGGCCAGCGCACCCGGCACTCGTCGGCGATCTCTTGCAGTTTGGGCGTCACCATTTCGTCGTACGCCTCGTAGTCGAGGTGCGTCACGCCCGTGCGCAGCTGGCCCGTGTCGTCGCTGGCGTGGTCGCGTACGGTGCCGCTGAACAGCACCACCGCGCCGCAGTCGGGCCGCACGCACCAGTCGTAGAGGGCCCCGATCGGCAGCGGTGCGTCGGTGAGACCGAGCCAATCGTCGCCGTGATCGGGAGGGAGCACGGGGGGCATCGTAGCTGCGCGCTCAGCGGGCGCGGCGCCCCGGACCGGCGATTGGCGCGACTCGCCGGGCCGCGACGCCCGCCCCGACATGTGCGTCAGTACGCTCTCGCGCTTGTGGACCGAGGACCGCTCCCGCCGCACGAGCGCAGCTGGCGGCACCCTTCGGAACTCGCCGCGATCGAGTCTGCCGAGGTGCGTGCCGACCCGGGTAGCCGGGCGCTGCGCGTCGCCGCCCTGACCGCCGGCACGCTCGGCCTGCTCGCCGTCGGCATGCTGGCGATCATCGTCACACCGAGCCGCGGCGACTCGCCGTTGGCGGTCCAGACCAGCCCGTCGTTCGTCGACCCGTCCCAGCTCGTTCCGGTCACGGCCCTGCTCGACCGTGCCGCGGCCGAGCTGGCCGGCGATTTCCGCAGCGGCACCGAGCGCATGGGCCAGGCCTGGGATGCCAATCAGCAGATCCTCGGTATCGTTGCCGAGGTGGCCCGCCGTCACAATGCCACGAACGCTCAGGCGGCGTTGGCGTGGTTGCTCCAC
>JAEZFY010000113.1 GCA_023417265.1 Actinomycetes bacterium
CCCCCGACACACCCCTCCCCGCCGGCGACCCCGACGCGTCGACGTTCGGCTACGCCGCCTACGACGCCCGCTGGCAAGGCACCATCGTCGGGCTGCTCGAAACCGACCTGTACTGGGACGACGAAGACGACGCCAGGTGCTTCGTCGTGCTCGGCACACTCACCCCCGCCCAAGCCGTCGGGCTCGTCTCCGAATCGTGGGCGACACCACCCGTCACGCTCTTCGCCGACGGCGAGGAAGCCCCACTCGGCGACCAGCCGTGCGACACCGACGCCGTCACCGACGCCGGCTACCGCGCGCTCTACGACGTCAACGCCACCGTCGGCACCGACGTGCCCTTCTACGCCGAATTCAGCCTCCCCGCCGACGCCCCCGACCCACAAGCGATCGCCGTCGGCCAAACCGACACCGACTGGCTGTTCTTCGACGCCACTTTGTTGGCGGCGGTGCCGCCCGTGCAGCCGGGGGCGGTCGGGCCGCTCCCCGTCGAACCGGCCCCGATCGCCGCCGGCGCGCCTGGCCCGTTCACGCACACCGACGAACTCACCGGCGACGAATGGACCGGCACGATCACCGGGCTCGTCGACGTGCCACTCGACCAGTACAGCGACATCGACGGCACGTGCTACGCGGTCGTCGGCTCGCTCACCGCGAGCAGCGTCGGCTCCGGCCTCGTCACCAGCGCCTACGGGGCACCCCCGATCGCCCTGATCGCCGACGGGCTGCTCGTCGACGACTACTCCGGCTGCGCCGTCGACACCATCGAAGCCGCCGGCTACACCTGGTACAACGACACCGAGATCACCGCCGGCACCACGCTCGCCGTCTACGCCACCCTGCTCGTCCCCGAACCGTTCCCCGGCGACCTGCAAGCGATCGTCGTCGGCGACCCGTGGGGGCCGATCCCCGCCGTGCTCGCCCCGTTCGTCCTCGACGAACTGCCCGCCGCCAGCTACACGCCTGGCCCGGCCCCGTCGGTGACGCTCGCCGCCCCCGGCACACCGATCACGGTCGACCTCGACTACGAAGACGCCACGTGGGACGTCGTCGTCCACGGCCACGTGCGCGCCGGCGACTGCGTCGTCGTGCTCGCCCGCGCCACACTCACCGCCGGCGACGGGCCCGCCACCCCACCCGAACTGTTCGTGCTCGCCGGCGGACGCCTCCAAGCCGAAGCGTTCGACTGCGACACCACCGCCGTGGTCAACGCCGGCTACCTGCAGCAATGGGAAGCCGAAGCCCCGCGAGCCGGCGCCGGCGTGTCGACCTACGCGGCCTTCCGCGTGCCGCCCGAAGCCGGCCCGCTGCAAGCCATCGTCGTCAGCCGCCTCGCGCTCGGCACCCCCACCGCCATCCAACCCACCGAACTCGGCTCGATCCCGCCCGTTCCCCGCTGAGGCTCCGCGACCGGGCACTCGCAGCGATGCGATAGACCGGGGGTGTGCGTGCTTCGACACCTCCACCGGACTTGCCGATGACGCCGGAGGCCGCGCTCGGCCGGGTGCTGCACTGCCTCGACCGGGCGCTCGCCTCGCCGTACAAGACCGGCGCGTTCGCCCGGGCGCTCGCCGTCGTACGCGCCACCGACCCCGACGAACTCACCGAACGCGCCCGCGACGGACGGCTCACCGAACTCCCCGGGATCGGCGACGCCACCGCCGGCGTGATCACCGAAGCACTCGCCGGACGGACACCCACCTACCTCGCCAAGGTCGAAGCCGAATCGCAGATCGACGTGTCGGACGCCGGCGCCGAGTACCGGGCCGCGCTGCGCGGCGACTGCCACCTCCACTCCACCTGGAGCGACGGCGGGGCCCTCATCGAAGACATGGCCGCCACCGCGATCGCACTCGGCCACGAGTACATGGTGCTCACCGACCACTCCGCCCGGCTCACCGTCGCCCACGGCCTCAACGAGGAGCGGCTCGGGGAACAACTCGACGTGATCGCCGCCCTCAACGACAGCTACGCCACAGCCGGCACCGACTTCCGGATCCTCACCGGCATGGAAGTCGACATCCTCGAAGACGGCGCGCTCGACCTGTCCGACGCGATGCTCGCCCGGCTCGACGTCGTCGTCGCCAGCGTGCACTCGAAACTGCGCATGGATCACGACGCGATGACCAAACGGATGGTCGCCGCCGTCGCCAGCCCCCACGTCGACATCCTCGGCCACTGCACCGGCCGCAAGATCGGCAAACGCCCGCAATCCGCGTTCGACGCCGACTACGTGTTCGCCGCCTGCGCCCAATTCGACACCGCGGTCGAGATCAACTGCCGGCCCGAACGCCTCGACCCGCCCCGCGAACTGCTCGACCTCGCCATCGAGCACGGCTGCCTGTTCTCGATCGACTCCGACGCCCACGCCACCGGCCAACTCGAATGGCAGCCCTACGGCTGCGACCGCGCCGCCGAACGCAACGTCCCCCTCGACCGCATCGTCAACACCTGGCCCGCCGACCAACTGCTCGCCTGGACCGCCTGAACCCGAGTGCCGGGAGGTACTCGCGGGTGACTCGCTGGCGTGTCTGATGGGAAAAGTGGGGCGGTAGCCTGCTTCGCCTATGTCGAAGAAGACCTCGAAGCGCAAGGCCCGTATGCGTCGCAGCAAGGCGAACCACGGCAAGCGCCCCAACATGGGCCGCGGCTGACACCACACCCTTCATGAACACCCCACCGCCCACACGGCGTGACGCGGTGGTCGACAATCTGCACGGCGTTCCCGTCGCCGACCCCTACCGGTGGTTGGAAGACGGCGAAGCGCCCGAGGTGCAGGAATGGGTGGCAGCCCAGAACGCGGTCACCCGCCAGGCGCTCGATGCGCTCTCCGACCGAGGGGAGTGGCACGGGCGCCTCGTCGCGTTGATGGACCTGCCCGTCGTGCAGGCCGCCGCACTCGCCGGCGACACCGGCGCGGTCGTGCTGCTCGAACGCCAACCGGGCGAACAGCAAGCCCGGCTCACCGCCCGCCAAGTCGCCGACCCCACCGAACCGGTCGTGCTCTGCGACCCCGCCGCGCAACCCGGCGCCGGCACCGACGCAGCGATGGCGATCGACTGGTTCTCGGTTTCGCCCGACGGCACCCGGGTCGCCTACGGCACCAGCGTCGGCGGCACCGAAGACTCCGTGCTCCACATCGCCGCCACCGCCGACGGCAACGACGCCGGCGTGGCGATCGCCAACACCCGGGCGTGCAGCGTCGCCTGGGACGCCGACTCGGCCGGGTTCCACTACACCCGCTACCCGGACGGCGACCAGTACCACCGCAGCGTCCACCACCACCGCCTCGGGAACCCGGGCAACGGCAGCGACGACCCGGTCGTATGGGCCGACCACCCCGTGCCAGACGCCTGGCCGTCGGTGCTCGCCTCGCCGGGTGGGCGATGGCTGCTCGTCAGCGTCAGCGTCGGCTGGTCGCGCGCCGACGTGCACCTGCTCGACCGCGACTCGGGGGAGTGGCGCACGCTCGTCAGCGGGGTCGACGTCAACTCGAGCTTCGCCTTCGTCGGCGACCTGGCGCTCGTCGGCACCACCAGCCACGACGCCCCACGCGGGCGGATCGTGCACCTCGACCTCACCGGCGAACTCCCCGCAGGCCCCGCCGACTGGCCGACCCTCGTCGCCGAACGCGACGTCGTCGTCGGCTCGCCCCACGTGGCGGGGCACGGCTTCTACGTCGTCGCCTCACACGCCGGCGTCGACACGCTCGAATACTGGACGCTGGACGGCGCCGGCCCGCAACTCGTGCCGCTGCCCGCCGCAGTGTCGGTGCTCGGCCTCGACACACCCGGCCACACCCCACCCGGCGAGCCGCTCGACGACCACGCGATCGCGATCCTCGGCGGATTCGGCGAGCCACCCGCGGTGTGGCAGATCGGGCCCGCCGCGGCCACCCGCGTGCACCCGACACTCGAGCGGGCCGGCGTGCCCGAGCTCGCCGTCGAACACGTCGAGTACCCGTCGCTCGACGGCACCCCGATCGGCATCTTCGTGATCCGCCGCACCGACGTCACCCCCGGGCCCGACACGCCGACGATCCTCAACGGCTACGGCGGGTTCGCCGTCTCCGAATCGCCGATCTGGTCGCCGCTGATCGCCGCCTGGTGCGCCGCCGGCGGGCAGTACGCGATCGCCCAGTTGCGCGGCGGCTACGAACACGGCGAGGACTGGCACCAAGCCGGCTGGCGCGGCAACAAACAGAACGTGTTCGACGACTTCGCCGCCGCCGGCGACTGGCTCGTCGCCACCGGGCGCACGTCACGGGAACGGCTGGCGATCGCCGGCGGCTCGAACGGCGGGCTGCTGATCGGCGCCACCGTCACGCAACGCCCAGACCTGTGCGCGGCGGCGTGGTGCGCCGTGCCGCTGCTCGACATGGTGCGCTTCCCGCAATTCCTGATCGCCCGCCTGTGGACCCACGAATACGGCGACCCCGACGAGCCCGACGCGTTCGCCTGGCTGCACGCCTACTCGCCGTACCACAACGTCAACGACGGCACCGCCTACCCGGCCATCCTCCTCACCACCGCCGAAGGCGACACCCGCGTCGACCCGTGCCACGCCCGCAAGATGACCGCGCGCCTGCAGGAAGCGATCGCCGGCGTCGACGGGGCCGGGCCGGTGTTGCTGCACCAAGAGGGCCGCGCCGGGCACGGCCAAGGCAAACCCGTCAGCAAACGCGCCGACGAATACGCCGACGTGCTCGCGTTGCTCACCGCGCACCTCGCGTAGGTCGGGCCGGGCCGGGCATTGCTCGGCCATTGACCCTGTTTGACGTAATCTTTGCAGAACGTCTGTTCCCTTCTGGCCGGGAACCTGTTAAGTTCGTCATCAGCCGGCTTCCCCGATCAGGTTCCACGACTCGATCGGACGTACCTCGATGAGCACCACCGCCATCGACAACATCACCGCCGCACTCGCCGTGCTGGTCGACAACGACCCGGCGTGCGCCGACCGCCAGCAGCTCGGTGAACTGATGGGGCTGGCCCGCAAGGTCCGCGGGTTTCTCGACGGCTACGACGTGGCGTGTGCCCGACGCGGCCGCCAGCTCAACGCCCAAGGTCAGTCCGAATCGGCGTTCGGGCTGTTCCTCAACAGCGGCTGCGGATCGGGCAAAGAGGCCTACGCCCACGAGGTCCGTGAAAGCGTGTGCGGCGAGCTGCCCGAATTCGAAGCGGCGTTGGCGGCCGGGGAGGTGTCGAAGCATCACCTCGACGCGCTCGGCCGCCAGACCAAGAACCTCTCCGACCAAGAACGCGCCGACCTCAAGGATCGCACCGAGCTCCTGCTCGACCTCGCCACCAACGAAACCGCCGAAACGTTCGAGAAGAGCGTCAAGGCGATCGTCACCTCGATCCGCGACCAGTACAAGCCCGACAGCGACCTCGAAGAGTTGGAAGCCCAGCGGCGCAACTCGAACGTGACCGACTGGGTCGACAAGCACACCGGGATGCGTAAGACCCTGATCGAGCTCGATCCGCTCCGCCACGACGAGTGGTCGCGCCTCTACCGGGCCAACCTCGCGCGGCTCAAGGCCGAACCGGGGTCGAGCGCGAAGACGTGGCAACAGCTCAAGGTCGAAGCGTTCCTCGCCACGGTCGGCGCCGGGCAGGGCGCTGCCGGTCCGGCCGGCACCGCCACGGTCGCTGGCACCACGCAGGACGGGGCTCCGGCGGCAACGCCACCGTCCGCGGGCCCTCACGGGAATTCGGCCACGCTGCCGCCGCGGGTGCCCAAGGTGATCGTCCTGATCGACCTCGACACCCTCCGCAACGGGCGCCACCCGAACACGATCGCCGAACTGCCCGACGGCACACCCGTCCCGGTGGCGACCATCCGGCAACTGCTGTGCGACGCCGCCATCGTGCCCGCCGTGCTCAACGGCCACGGCGAAGTGCTGCACCTCGGACGCACCACCCGCCTCGCCTCCCGGGCCCAACGCGACGCCCTGCGGGCCACCTACCGCACCTGCATCGAACCGGGCTGCAGCGTCAGCGTCGACGACTGCCACGCCCACCACGTCGACCCCTGGGAACACGGCGGGGCGACCGACATCGACAACTTCGCCCCGGTGTGCGCCGACACCCACGACAAGATCCACAGCAAGGGTTGGCAGTTGATCGTCCGCAGCCCCGACGACATCACGTGGGTCCGCCCCGACGGCACCATCAGCTACCAAGGCCCCGCACCCAACCTGCGCCGCCCGTCCCCACGGCCACCCTGACCCGCCCGCACCCTGGTGCTCCGCCCTTGCGCCCGGCCGGCCAGCAGACGGTCGCCGCAAGTGCCCGGCGGCTCAGCGGATTGATGGTCGCGGTCGCCTGCGAGTGCGTGGCCGTGCCAGGTACTCGCCGGGCTTTATCCGCGCGGGCTCCTTGGCGACACGTGAACCGTTACGGGTAGCGGATCGTGAACTCGGCGGTCGGCCAGTTGATATCACCCGACGGGTTCTCGCCGGCCCGCATCAGCTCGATCCAGGTGTTGCCGGGATTGATCGGAATCACCTCGCCCGTTCCAGTGGCCTGGAGACGGATCGGGTCGTCCGCCGACAGGCGACTCCAGCGGGCCTCGAGCGCCCGGCCGTCACTGAAGATGTAGGCCGGGCCATTGCCGATCGTCTGCGCCATCGGGCTGCGCGTCTCGGCCGGATCAGGGAAGTACTCCACCACCATCAACACCACGTTGGTGGCGCCGATCGGCCCGTGCTGCTGATCGACGTGCGCCGAACCGCCCTGACTGCGCATGAACGCGTGGTGATCGGGCGACCAGTTCCACGACACCCGGTTGTTGCCGACCGACGCATCAACTCCAGCCACCGGATCGCCACTGAACGTCTGGCCCTCCTCGAGATAGGCGAACTGCTGCGGCGGCGCACCCGGATGCCCATACGGGATCCACTGGTACAGGCGCTCCGTGCTGCTGTACAGGTTGTGCGGCACCGAACCCGGGCCGCGGTAATACGTGCTCGGGGTGTCCTGCCAGTTGAGGTCGACCAACGACGAGGCCGCAATCGTGCGCTCCACCGTCGGGTTGCCGCCACTCCACGCGAACAGCGGGTAGCGCAACGCGGTCAACAGATCGACGTCCTGGGAGCGGCCCGAGCGGATCGGCCCGACCGGGTTCGAATCGCGCGAGTGGAACACCGCCGCGAACCGGGTGGCGTTGCCCTCGACGATCTCCTCGAACACGATGTCGGCCGCCCCGAGCCCGTTGTGGCGCGAACGCGCCGGGCCGACGTTGTCGATCTTGACGACCAACGCCGGCCGGTTGATCAGCCAGTTCGCGTCCGGCAGCGGCTGGCCGGTGAGCGGCTGGCGCAGCGTCTGCGGCGCCGGCGGCTGGGTGGTCGGCGGGGTAGTGGTCGGAGGAGCTGTGGTCGGCGCGGCGGTGGTCGGCGGGGCAGTGGTGGCGGCGGTTGTCGGTGCCACCGTGGTCGGCGGGGGAGCGGTCGTGGGGGCCGCCGTCGGCGGAGCGGGCGCGGTGGTGGGTGGGGTGGTCGGCGCGGCGGTGTCGTCGCCGCCGGCACACGCCGCCAGGATCGCCAGCAGACCCGTCGCAGCAACGGCAAGGACGGTTCGGCGGCGGGCGGTGGGGCACGTGGAACTCAGCATCTCGGCCTCCGGGGGTGTTCGGCAGGACCTACGTCCGTAACCGAATCGCAACATATCTGATGACGGAACCCCGGCGCGGTCATGCCCGCGCCACCCGCGAGTGCTGCACGTCTGGGCCCGACGCGAGGGGCGATTCGCGCAGTCGCCTGGCACTCGGTTTGGGATCAGTCGTCGAGGGTGCGGGCGGCCAGGTGGGCGGCGCCCTCGTCGCAGCCGGTGGTGGCCAGCGGGCACCAGCGGCAGGACGGGCCGGGACGCTTCACGGGGACAGCACCCTCGATCCGCAACTCGATCTCGCGATTGATGCCGTCGAGCGTGCGCCGGGCCGTGGCCCGCAAGGTGTTCTCG
>JAEZFY010000058.1 GCA_023417265.1 Actinomycetes bacterium
GGTGATGGGCACGCTGTTCAGCGCCCAGGCGTCGGGGCTCACGGCCGGGCAGGCGGCGAGCGGGCTCACCCCCGAGCAGGCCGACGATCCGCTCGTTGCCGTGTCGTTCGGGTATCCCGGTCCGGACGGTCAGCAGCGCACGCTGAATGCGCTCGTGCGCGTGCCGGACGGCAAGCAACTCCGGCCGGGCCAGCCGGTGCCGGTCAGCTACCTGCCCGACCAGCCCGACACGGCGACGATCGACTGGACCCGCTTGTAGGCCGGACGCGCAACGGGGGGCGGCCGCAGCCGCCCCCCGTCTGGTGCGAACGGATCAGATCGCCGGCGGCGGTGGCGGCGGCGGCGTGTCGTCGGCGCCGCGGAACGAGCCCTTGATCTTGTTCATGTCACGCAGGTCGTTGAGGTCGCCCCCACCGGCCATGAAGCCCATCACCGCGCCGGCCAGTGCGGCCAGCGTGGACAGGAAGCTCAGCCACAGGCCGATGCCGCGACCGAGGTCGACGCCTTCCTTGTCCGGGCCGAGCAGCACGAGCAGCAGCATCAGCAGCGTCGCCAGACCGGTGGCGCCGATCAGGATCAGCGGCCACGGCAGGTTGTCCTTGAGGGTGCCCATCACGCGCAGGACCACGATCACGGCGGCGCCGATGACGAGCAGCCACGACAACCAGCCGCGGAACCAGTCGAACGCGTTGCCGTCGGAGTACGACCCGAGCGGCCCCATGTCGATGCTGGCCCAATCGAGGAACAGCCCGAAGATGAACATGCCGAGGCCACCCCCGATCACGAGCCAATCGTGTGTCTTGAACTTGCTGAAATCCATCTGCCCCTCCTGGAACGGTCCGTTGTGCGCAACGTAGTTGCTCGACCACGCGGGAACGCGGAATTACGATTCTGTGACGCTGTTCGGCAGCGTGACTACGGTTCCCACGTGCCCACCGCGCTGCTGTCCGTGTTCGACAAGTCAGGCATCGCCGAACTGGCCGCCGAGCTGCACGCGCTCGGCTGGACGATCGTGTCGAGCGGCGGCACGGCCAAGGCGGTGGCCGCGGCCGGTGTCCCCGTCACCGACGTCGCCGACCTCACCGGCGTCCCGGCGATCCTCGACCACCGCGTCGTCACCCTGCACCCGAAGGTCCACGGTGGCTTGCTCGCCGACCCCACCAAGCCGGAGCACCAGGCGGACCTGGCCGAGTACGGCATCGAACCGATCGCCCTCGTGGTCGTCAACCTGTACCCGTTCGCCGAGCAGCCCGGCATCGAACTGATCGACATCGGCGGGCCGGCGATGGTGCGGGCCGCCGCCAAGAACCACGCCCACGTCGCGGTCGTCGTCGACCCGGCCGACTACCCGGCCGTGCTCGGCGACATCCGCGAGCACGGCGAGATCACGCTCGCCACCAGGCGCCGCCTCGCCCGCGACGCGTTCGCCCACACGGCGGCGTACGACGCGGCGATCGTCACCTGGTTCGACGCCACGCCCGACGCCGGCGAACCCGAGTCGCTGCCACCCACGATCCATCTCGCGCTCGAGCGGGCCGAGGTGCTGCGCTATGGCGAGAACCCGCACCAGCAGGGCGCGCGTTACCGCATCGCCGGGGCCCGCGGGTGGTGGGACACGGTCGAGCAGCACGGCGGCAAGGCGCTCTCCTACCTCAACCTGTACGACACCGAAGCGGCGTGGCGGCTCGCCCACCGCTTCCACGCGCCGGCGGTCGTGATCGTCAAGCACGCCAACCCGTGTGGCGTGGCGCTCGGCAGCGACCCGGCCGATCCGATCGCTGACGCCTACGTCAACGCCAACGCCTGCGACCCGGTCAGCGCCTTCGGCGGCATCGTCGCCGCCAACCGGCCGGTCACCAAGGCGATGGCCGAGGCGCTCGCCCCGGTGTTCACCGAAGTGGTCGTCGCCCCCGGATACGAGCCCGAAGCGTTGGCCGTCCTGCTCGCCAAGAAGAATCTGCGCGTGCTCACGGCGATGCCGCCGGCAGCGTGGCGGTTCGACCTCAAGCCGGTCGACGGCGGGTTCATCGTGCAGGAGCCCGACCCCGTGCCGATCGATCGCGCGGCGTGGCGGGTGGTCACCCGGGCGACACCGACCGAGGCCCAGTGGACCGACCTCGTGTTCGCCTTGCAGGTGTGCGCGGCGGTGTCGAGCAACGCCATCGTCTATGCCAAAGACGGCCAGGCGTTCGGCATCGGCGCCGGCCAGCAGAACCGGCTCGACTCGGCCCGGATCGCCGCCGAGCGGGCGGCCGGCCGGGCTCAGGGCGGCGTGTGCGCGAGCGACGCCTTCTTCCCGTTCCGCGACGGCCTCGACGCGGCCGCCGCGGCCGGTATCGCGGCGGTGATCCAGCCCGGCGGCTCCGTGCGCGACGACGAGGTGATCGCGGCTGCCGACGAACACCGCATCGCGATGGTCTTCACCGCCCACCGCCACTTCCGCCACTGATCACCCCGCCCCCCGGCACTCGGCGCCGGCACCGCCCGGTCTGACGGGTTGCGTGTCCGGCGGAACGCGGTCGGGGCGGGCGATACTGGTGCCCCGTGGACCTCCCCGTCACCGCCGCGCGCCCCTGGCGCCGCGCCCAGCATCTGAGCAGCGTGCCGTACCTGCCCGGGCTGGACGGCATGCGCGCGCTCGCGGTGGTCGCGGTGATGGTGTACCACGCCAACCCGAACTGGCTGAGCGGCGGGTTCCTCGGCGTCGAGGTGTTCTTCGTGATCTCGGGTTACCTGATCACGCTGCTGTTGATGGCCGAGCGCGAGCGCACCGGTCGGGTCGACCTGGTCGACTTCTGGATCCGCCGCGCCCGGCGCCTCCTACCGGCGCTGTTCGTGATGCTGTTCCTGCTGATGGCCTACATGGCGATCTTCAAGGACGACGTGCTCGGACAGGTGCGCGGCGACATCGTCGCCGGGCTCACCTACGTGTCGAACTGGTACCAGATCTGGGTCGGCCAGGGCTACAGCGCCACCGGCGACTTCGCCCCGCTGCGGCACCTGTGGAGCCTCGCCGTCGAGGAGCAGTTCTACCTGCTGTGGCCGATCGTGATGCTGCTGCTCGCCCGCGGCGGCACGCGCAAGCTGGCCCGCACCGCACTCGTGCTGTTCTCGTTGGCGGTCGCCGTCACCGTGGCCACCGCCGTGCTCTACCACCGGGGCTCGATCGGTACGTGCGAGGTGACACCCGAGGCGTACTGGCAGGTGGGCGGGCGGTGCGTGTCGAAAGCCGACGCCCTGTACCTCTCGACGATCACGCGCTCGAGCGGGCTCCTGCTCGGCGCCGCGTTCGCGATGGTGTGGCGGCCGGTGGCGATCCTGCGCGGCCCGCTGCGCAACGCCGGGCGGGCACTCGACCTGACGGCCCTCGCCGGGCTCGCCGCGCTCGGGTTCCTGGCGTGGCGGCTGCACTACATCACCGACGCCGGCGCCGACGCGTGGCTGTTCCGGGGCGGCTTCTTCGTCACCGGGCTGGCCACGCTGCTCGTGATCGCGGCCACGACGCACCGGTACAGCGTCGCCGGGCGGGTGCTCGGCAACCCGGTGTTCAAGTACGTCGGCACCCGGTCGTACGGGCTCTACCTGTACCACTGGCCGATCTACCAGATCATCCGCAAGATCGCCGGGAACGTGCTCACGTGGCCGCAGTTCGCGATCGCGATGGCGGTCACCCTGGTGATCACCGAGCTCTCCTACACGTACATCGAAACGCCCGTGCGCCGCCGCGAGGTGGCGACGTGGTGGGCGTCGCTGCGCAGCCGCCGCGATCCCGTGCCGCGCCAGCTCGTCGCCGCCACGATCGTCGCCGCGATGGGCGTCGGGGCGTTCGCCGTGATCCGCATGGGGGTCGCCGAGAACCGCCCGAACGAGCTCGCCCGGGCACTCGAGGACGGCGAGGTCTTCGTCACCGACGTCGACGACCTGATCGACGGACCGAACGGTTCGGCCCCGCCGAGCACGCCCACCACGGCGCCGACCGGCACGGCCGCGCCGACGTCGGTGCCGGCGAGCGTGCCCGTCGGCGACACGACCACCACGACGAGCACGACGACCACCACGACGACGCCGCTGCCCACCGAGTCGCCGCGGGTGATCGCGATCGGCGACTCGGTGATGCTCGGGGCGGCCGACGTGCTCGTGCCGCGCGGCTGGACGGTGGTCGCCCAGACGAGCCTGCAGATGAAGGACGCCGTGCCGATGGTGCAGCAGATGGCCGACGCCGGCGTGTTCGCCGAGACGCAGGCGGCGATCATCCACCTCGGCACGAACGGCCCGTTCGACAAGGAGACGCTCGACGCCTTGCTGGCGCCGCTCAGCTCGGTGCCCAACGTGCTGCTCTACACCGTGCGCGCCAACCGTTCGTGGACGGCCGGCAACAACGCCTTGCTACGGGCCCGCGACAACCCCAACGACAACATCTTGCTGATCGACTGGGAGGTGCGCTCCCAGGAGTGCACCAACAACTGCTTCGCCGGCGACGGGATCCACCTCAACAACACCGGCAAGGAGTTCTACGCCAACCTCGCCCGCGACTGGACCGGCATGTGACCCACGGCGTTGGAGCGGATTCGGCCCGGCGCGTAGCCTCGGGCGCATGACCGGTCCCGTAGATCGCCCTGTTCGTGTTGCAGTCACCGGCGCGGCCGGCCAGATCGGCTACGCGCTGCTGTTCCGGATCGCGTCCGGCGCGCTGCTCGGTCCGGACACGCCCGTGGCGCTGCAGTTGCTCGAGATCACCCCTGCGCTCGGCGCCCTCGAGGGCGTCAAGATGGAGCTCGACGATTGCGCCTTCCCGCTGCTGACCGAGGTCGTCTGCACCGACCAGGCCGACACCGCGTTCGGTGACGCCGACGTCGCCTTCCTCGTCGGGGCGATGCCGCGCAAGGACGGGATGGACCGGGCCGACCTGCTGTCGGCCAACGGTGGCATCTTCAAGCCGCAGGGCGAAGCCCTCTCGCGCTCGGCGAAGCGGGACGTCAAGATCCTCGTCGTCGGCAACCCGGCCAACACCAACGCCCTGATCGCCCAGCGCAACGCGGCCGACCTCGACCCCAAGCAGTTCACGGCGATGACCCGGCTCGACCACAACCGCGGCATGTCGCAGCTGGCCGCCCGGCTCGACGTACCGGTCACCGACATCACGAAGTTCACGATCTGGGGCAACCACTCGAACACGCAGTACCCCGACCTGTTCCACGCCGAAGTCGGCGGCCGTAACGCGCACGAGCTGGTCGGCGACCACGACTGGTACGCGAACACCTACATCCCCACCGTCGCCACCCGCGGCGGGGCGATCATCAAGGCCCGCGGCCTGTCGTCGGCAGCCTCGGCGGCCAACGCCGCGATCGACCACGTGCGCGACTGGGTGCACGGCACCGCCGACGGCGACTGGGTGTCGATGGGCGTCTACTCGGACGGTTCGTACGGCGTGCCGGAAGGCATCATCTCGTCGTTCCCGTGCACCACCAAGAACGGCGAGTGGTCGATCGTGCAAGGGCTCGACATCGACGAGTTCTCGCGCGCCAAGATCGACACCTCGGCGGCCGAGCTGGTCGGCGAGCGCGACGCAGTCGTCGAGCTCGGCCTGATCCCCGGCTGAGCTGACACGTCTGAGCTGATACCGGCTGATCGCCACCGATACCCCCCACGCCGGACGCTCCGGCATCTGGTCACGCCGCTACGCGGCGGTGACCCTCTCCAACCTCACGGTGATGTCGATCGCCGCCTTCGACGGCTTGGCGATCACGGCCGCGCTCGGGGCGATCGCCGAAGACCTCGGCGACGTCGGCCTACTGCCGTGGGTCATCACCGCCTACCTCGCCGCCTCAGCGGTCGCCGTGATCGTCGCCGGTCCGGTGATCGACGCGATCGGTGTGCGGCGCACGTTCCGCATCACGGGGCTGTGGTTCCTCGTATGGTCGGGCGCGGCCGCGTTCGCCCCGTCGATGCCGGTGCTGATCGCCGCCCGCGCCCTGCAGGGTGTCGGCGGCGGGTTGGTGATGGCCGTCGCGATCGCCTCGATCGGGCTGACGTTCCCGTCCGAGTTGCGGCCGCGGGCGCTCGCCGCCAACTCGATGGTGTGGGGCGTGATGGGGTTCGGTGGCCCGGCGATCGCCGGAGCGCTGCTGGCACTCGGTGACTGGGAGGCGATCTTCCTCATCCAGCTCCCGATCACGGGGCTGGCGCTCCTGATCGGGTGGAACACGCTTCCCGATGCACCGCCCGACGCGGTGCGGGCGCGCTTCGACCGCGGCGGCGTGGCCCTGCTCACGGTCGTGACGCTGGCGTCGTTGATCGCCGTGTCCGAGATCGGCGACCGGTGGGACGTCGTCGCCGTCGGGGTGCTCGTCAGCGCCGTCGCCGGCGCCGGCTACTGGGCCCACGCCGGGCGGGCGGCCGAACCGGTGCTGGCCCGCCGGCACATCGTCGGGTTCCCCAACTGGGCCGTCCACGCGGTCGTCGCGATCACGTTCACGTCCGGCCTGGCGATCGACAACTACCTGCCGATCTACGCCCAGGTGAACCGTGGCCTCGGTGAGTCGGCGGCGGCGTTCACGCTGGCGTTCCTGGCGGTCGGGTGGACGGCCGGTTCGGTGGTGTACAGCCGTCTGTTCGTCGGTGTCCGCCCGCCGGTGTTGATGGTGTGCGGCACGCTGCTGTTGGCGGTGGCGTGCCTCGTGGTGGCGCTCGCCGTCGCCGGCGACTGGCACTTCGGGGCGGTGTTGGCCACCTACGCGTTCGTCGGGTTCGGCATCGGCACCGTGTCGACGTCGTCGCTGAACTGGCTCCAGGCGTCGACCGATCCGGTCGAGATGGGCCGCGCCAACAGCGCCCACCAGTTCCTGCGCCAGCTGGCGATCACCTACGGGGTCGCGGTCGGTGGGGCGGTGCTGCTGTTCGTCGTCGCCGGCCGGATCGACGACGTCGACGCCGTCCGCGATGCGCTCGCCGGCGAGGACGTCGAGCTCGGCGCCGAAGCCGGCTCGGCAATCGGCGCAGGCCTGGCCGCGGTGGCGGCCCTGTCGGCCGGGCTGGCCACGTTCGGGGCGCTGGTCGCGGCGTTCGTGCTGCGCCGCGGGCGTCGCCATCCGGCGCCGGCTGGGGCGCTGTCCGCCCGGCCGCTGAATCCCGACTTGTGAAGTCGGATTTAGCTCCCGTAGGCTCCCCGGCATGAGCGAGCAGTGGGGTTTCGAGACCAAGCAGATCCACGTCGGCGGCGAGCCCGACCCGACCACCGGTGCGCGGGCGGTGCCGATCTACCAGACGACGTCGTACGAGTTCCGTGACGCCGCCCACGCCGCCAACCTGTTCGCCCTCGCCGAGGTCGGCAACATCTACACGCGCATCATGAACCCCACCCAGGGCGCGCTCGAGGCCCGCCTCAACGCCCTCGAAGGCGGTGTCACGACGGCGATCGGCCTGCCGGGTGCGCTCGCCCTGGCGTCGGGCCAGGCGGCGGCGACGCTGGCGATCACCACGATCGCCGAGAGCGGCGACCACATCGTGTCGTCGGCCTCGCTGTACGGCGGCACGTACAACCTGCTCCACTACACGCTCCAGAAGTACGGCATCGACGTCACGTTCATCGACGATCCCGACGACCTCGACGCGTGGCGCGCGGCGGTGCGCCCGAACACCAAGCTGTTCTTCGGCGAGGTGCTCGCCAACCCGCGCAACAACTTCTTCGACATCGAGGGCGTCGGCGCGGTCGCCCACGACGCGGGCGTGCCGCTGATCGTCGACAACACCGTGCCGACGCCCTACCTCGTGCGCCCGCTCGAGCACGGCGCCGACATCGTCGTCCACTCGCTCACCAAGTTCATCGGCGGGCACGGCACGTCGATCGGCGGGGCGATCATCGACGGCGGCTCGTTCGACTTCGGCGACGCCGAGAAGTTCCCGAATTTCAACAACCCCGACCCGAGCTACCACGGCCTCGCCTACTGGCCCGCGCTCGGCGCCGGGGCGTTCATCCTCAAGGCCCGGGTCCAGGGTCTCCGCGACACGGGCGCGGCGATCTCGCCGTTCAACGCGTTCCTCCTCCTGCAGGGCATCGAGACGCTGAGCCTGCGGATGGAGCGCCACTGGTCGAACGCCCAGGCCGTCGCCGAGTACCTCGACGCCCACCCGCAGGTGACCTCGGTGTCGTTCGCCGGGCTGGAGTCGTCGCCGTGGCACGCCCGCACCAAGCAGTACGGCGGCGGCAAGGGCTACGGCTCGATCATCGCCTTCGACATCGAGGGTGGTGTCGAGGCCGGCAAGCGCTTCGTCGAGGGGCTCACCCTGCACAGCCACGTGGCCAACATCGGCGACGCCCGCAGCCTCGTGATCCAGCCGGCGGCCACCACTCACAGCCAGCTCTCGGCGGAGGAGCAGATCGCCTCGGGCGTCAACCCCGGTCAGGTGCGCCTGTCGGTGGGGCTCGAGTCGCTCGCCGACATCATCGCCGACCTCGACGCCGGGTTCGCCGCCGCCAAGTCCTGACGTGTCATCCGGGGTCAGACCCCCAATGAAACATGTTTCATTGGGGGTCTGACCCCGGATGACACGTCAGGACTTGGCGGCG
>JAEZFY010000178.1 GCA_023417265.1 Actinomycetes bacterium
CCGTTCAGACGATCACGAACATCAGGTCGCACTCGGTGGCGACCTGGCCGTCGAGCAGGGCGCGGCCGGTGCCCTTGCCGGCGCGGCTCGAGAGGCGCCCCATCTCGGCGACCAGTTCGAGCGTGTCGCCCGGCCCGACCTGCTTGCGGAACCGGGCCCCGTCGAGGCCGCCGAACAGCGGCAGCTTGCCGGCGTAACGCTCGTCGGCGAGCACGGCCAGCGCGCCGACCTGGGCGATCGCCTCGCACATGAGGACCCCGGGCAGGGTTGGCCGTCCGGGGAAGTGGCCGGCGAAGAACCATTCGTCGCCGGTGAGCGTCCAGCGCCCGACGGCCCGCCCCCCCGGCACGAGTTCGACGATCTCGTCGACGAACAGGAACGGTGGGCGGTGCGGGAGCAGGTCTTCAGGCTGCATCGATCGCGCTCCTGACCTCGGCGACGTAGGTGCCGACCGCGTCGGGGCCGCCGTCGATCAGGCGCCGCACGACCGAGGCGCCCTGGATCACCCCATCGGCCACACGGGTTGCCTCGTACGCCTGCTCGGCGTTGGACACCCCGACGCCCACCAGCACCGGCTTGTCGGTGACCGCCTTGATGCGGGCCGCCAGCGCAGTGGCCGAGGCGGCCAGCGCCGCCCGCTCGCCGGTGACGCCGAGCAGCCCGACCGAGTAGACGAACCCGCGAGTGCGGGCAGCGATCCGCGGCAGGCGTTCGTCGGGTGCGGTAGGGGCCGCCAGCATCACGGTCTCGACGCCGGCCCAGTCGGCCGCCCGGGTCCACGGGGTCGACTCCTCGAGCGGTAGATCGGGCAGGATGCACCCGGCGATCCCGGCCTCGACGAGCCGGCTCGCGAACCGGCGGTGGCCGTCGTGGTGCACGAGGTTGTAGTAGGTCATGACGAGCAGCGGGATGCCGACGTCGAGCCCCGGTACCTCGGCGAGCACGCCGGCCGGCGTGGTGCCGGCGTCGAGTGCCGCCTGCGACGCCTGCTGGATCACCGGTCCATCCATCACCGGGTCGGAGAACGGGATGCCGATCTCGACCGCGTCGGCGCCGTTGGCCGCGCACGCCCGGATCGCGTCCTGCCAGCCGGGGTAGCCGCCGGTGATGTACGGCACGAGCGCCTTGCGGCCGGCCGCCCGATGGGCCCGCAGGGTGGCTTCGAGGGGCCCCGGTTCGGCCGGCATCGGCACGTCGGGAACGTCGTCGTGAATCGTCTCACTCACGGTGCGCGCCTGCGTTGCGAATCGTCTCACGGCTGCGCGGAGCGGGTGTGGTGAATCGTCTCATGGGGTGGTCGTTCCTGGCTGGAGGATGTCCATCATCTGGGCGACGTCCTTGTCGCCGCGGCCCGACAGGTTCACGATCACGGTCTGCCCGGCGATCGTGTGGGCTTCGCGGGCGAGCCATGCCAGGGCGTGCGCCGATTCGAGGGCGGGGATGATGCCTTCCGTGCGCGACAGCAACTGGAACGCCTCGATCACCTCGGCGTCGGTGACGTTCGGGTACTCCGCCCGCCCGATGGACGCCAGGTACGAATGCTCGGGGCCGACGCCGGGGTAATCGAGCCCGGCCGAGATCGACACGGCCTCCTCGACCTGCCCGTACTCATCCTGCATCAGGTAGCTGCGCATGCCGTGAACGACGCCGGGGACACCGTGCTTGACCGCCGCCCCGCCGGCCGGTTCGACCCCGATCAACCGCGCCGCGGTGTCGACGAACCCCGAGAACAACCCGATCGCGTTCGATCCGCCACCGACGCAGGCGACGACGACGTCGGGGTCGGTGCCGGTGGCTTCGAGCATCTGCCGGCGGGCCTCCTCACCGATCACGCGATGGAACTGGCGCACCATCCACGGGTACGGGTGTGGCCCCATCACCGAGCCGAGGCAGTAATGCGTGTCGCCCACCGTCGCTACCCAATCGCGCATGGCCTCGTTGACCGCGTCCTTGAGCGTCCGTGAGCCGCTGTCGACCGGTTCGACCTCGGCTCCGAGCAGACGCATCCGGAACACGTTGAGGGCCTGCCGCTCGACGTCGACGGCGCCCATGTAGACCTTGCACGACAAGCCCATCAGGGCCGCCGCGGTCGCCGTGGCCACGCCGTGCTGCCCGGCGCCGGTTTCGGCGACGAGCCGGGTCTTGCCCATCCGCTTGGCGAGCAGGGCCTGGCCGAGCACGTTGTTGATCTTGTGCGAGCCGGTGTGGTTCAGGTCCTCGCGCTTCAGGAACACGCGCACACCCAGTTCCTGTGACAGCCGGAAGCACTCGGTGAGCATCGACGGGCGGCCGGCGTAGTCGCGCAGGATCGTGGCCAGCTCCGTACGGAACTCGGCGTCGGTCCACGCGGCGACGAACGCCTCTTCCAGTTCCATGCAGGCCGGCACGAGTGTTTCGGGGACGAAGCGGCCGCCGAACTCGCCGAAGCGGCCCGTCTCCGACGGCCTGGTCATCACCGAGTCGAGGTCGAACGGGTCAGCCGGGTCCATGCGAGCCGAACGTACCCGCCGGCCGGCCCGCGCGCCTACGCCGTTCCCGGGGGTGGCCCGCCGCGCTACAGCTCGGGAAGCTGCTGTTGCCGGCCGATCAGCGGCGCCAGAGGGTCGCCGACGCGAGCCAAGCGCTGGGGAATGTCGTCGATCGTCCACCGGTCCGGCCGCAGGTCGGGGTCGTCGAGCTCGCCCCAGGTGATCGGCACCGACACTGGGCCGCCCGGCGACGGGCGCACGCTGAACGGGGCGACGAGCGTCTTGTTGATCGCGTTCTGGGAGAAGTCGAGCCGCGCCTTGCCGCCGCGCTTGGCCGTCTGCCACTCCCAGCTGACGAGCTCGGGCACCGTGCTGCCGATCAGCCGTGACAGCCGCTCGACCCAGGCCCCGGTCTGCTCGAACGTGTAGCCGTCGGCGACCGGTATCCAAATCTGGATGCCGCGCCGGCCGGTCACCTTCGGGCAGCCCTCGACGCCGAGCTGTTCGAGCGCCGTGCGGTGCAAGCGGGCGAGGAGGAGCAGGTCGTCGAACGTGGTCCGCTCGCCCGGGTCGAGGTCGATCATCGCCCACGTCGGTTGGTACGGGTGATGCGCTGTCGACGTCCACGGGTGGAGTTCGATCGACCCGAAGTTGGCCGCCCACGCCAGCGCCGCGGCGCGATCCAGCACGGCGTACACCTCGGTCTCGCCGTGGCCCGGGTCGGGGTGCGTGAACGATCCCAGCCACTCGGGTGCGTGCGCCGGGCGGGCCTTGTGCCAGAACCCCTTGGCGGCGATGCCGTCCGGGTAGCGGTGCAGGTTGATCGGCCGGTCGGCGACGTACGGCAGGATCGCCGGGGCGATCGTGGCGTAGTACCCGATCAGTTCACGCTTGGTGATCGCCCGCTGCGCGCCAGACGACGGGAACAGCACCTTGTCGAGGTTGGTGAGCTTCAGGCGGTGGCCGCCGACGTTCCACTCCCCCGCCGTGCCGAGCTCGGCGAGGGCCGCCCGTTCGGCGTCCGTGGGCCCGTTCCAGAGCGCCGTTGAACTCCACGTGGCCGCCGGCGCGGCGGCCACCTCGTCGTTCGTGCGGCCCGACTTCACCGACCGGGGGTGTGCCTCGGGGTCCCACCCGGGGACCGCGTGTTCGTCGTTCTTGTGTACGAGCAGCCACTGCTCGCGATCCCCCCGGCCGCCCTTGCGGACGAGCGCGAAGCGTCCGGCGAGCTTCTCGCCGCGCAGGTCGAAGTGCAATGACCCGGCGCTGATCGCGTCGATCGGATCGGCGCCGTCGGCGGGCTCCCAGGTCCCCCAATCCCACACGATCACGTCGCCGCCGCCGTACTCACCGGCCGGGATCACACCTTCGAAGTCGAAGTACTCGAGCGGGTGATCCTCGACGTGCATCGCCAGTCGCTTGGCCGCCGGGTTGCGCGTCGGGCCCTTCGGAACCGCCCAGCTCACCAGCACGCCACCGGCCTCGAGCCGGACGTCGTAGTGCAGGCTGCTCGCCCGGTGACGCTGGACGACGAACCGGTGACCATCGGCCGCCGGTCCGGCCGCCGGTTCACCGGCCGGCTCGGGCGTACTCGCGAAGTCGCGCTTGCCCCGGTAGGTGGCGAGCCGCTCGCCCGCCGACGCCGACCGGGTGCGCGTGGTCGCTCGCGGTGTTGCGCGCGTTGTCGTGCGGGTGCGGCGCCCGGTGGTGGCCACCGTGCTGCCCTACCCCGGCCCGCCGGCGGGTACACGCCGGGGTAGGCCGAGCTCCGCCCGCAGGACGGCGGCGTCGGCGACCGCGGCGCCGTGCCAGTCGTTGTTGAAGTAGACGTAGGAGTCGACGTTGCGCCCGGCGAACTCGGCCAGCCGCTCTGCCCAGGCCGCCATCTGGGCGGCCGTGTAGCGCCCGTGATACGGGCGGACGAGGGCCTGCGGCCCGTGGAAGCGCACGTAGGTCCAGTCGGTGGTGCGGATCCACGGGTGGTCGGCCAGCAGGTCGTGCAGGCACAGGGCGGCACCGTGGCGGCGCAGCACCTCGTAGGTCTCCTCGTGCAGCCAGCTCGGGTCGCGCAGCTCGACCGCCCAGCGCTGCGGCGTGAGCGCGGCGCCGACGGCGTCGAGGAACTCGTCGAGGCGGGCGGTGTTGCGTCGCCATCGCGGCGGCAACTGCACCAGTGTCGGGCCGAGGTGGGCGCCGAGCCGGTCGACCCGGTCGAAGTGGTTGGGGAGCCACTGCTCTGGATCGCTGAGC
>JAEZFY010000218.1 GCA_023417265.1 Actinomycetes bacterium
TCGCAGCTGCACCGGCCGTGCCGATCGCCTCCGTCGGCAGCGTGGCGGGCCCGGCCGCACCGACCGGTGCTACGGCCCAGTGCCGGTCGGCGAGGCGCCGGTAGACCAGCCAGCCGATCGAGGTCGCGGCCAGCGAGGCCGGGCCGAGGCGGAGGGCGAAGTCGCGGACGCTGGCGTGCCGGGCTTCGGCGACGATCAGGTTGGTGAGGTTGGACACGGGCAGCGCGCTCGACGCCAACGAGGCGAGCAGCACGGTCTGGAAGCCGAGCCGGACCGGGTCGAGGCCGCGGCGCACGGCGATCCGCACGTACAGCGGGGTCAGCAGCACGATCGCCGCGTCGAGGTTGAAGAACGTCGTCACGAGCGCACCGAACACCCACAACGCGCCCGGCAGCCTGGGTCCGGCGGCGAAGCGGCGGGCGATCACCCAGTCGGCCGCGGCGGCGAAGAACCCGACCCGGTCGAGCAGCACGGCCACCGGCACGGCCGCAGCGAGGAACCCGAGCGGGGCCGCCAGCGGACGCAACGCGTCGAGCGCGGCGTCCGCCTCGAGGAGTCCGGTCAGCAGCCCCGCCGCCACCGCCACGGCGACGCTGATCGCCGGGCGCACGTGCCGATGGGCGAGCAGCACCGCCGCCACGGCGGCGCCGAGCAGAACCACCTGAGGCACGCCCGTAGTGTGCGCCGCCCCCGGGCCACCCACAACGGCCCACCCTCCCCCGCGCACGCCGCGCGGCCGCCGGCGCTCGCGGCGGCGCGCGAGGCGATCGGTACGATCGCAGGGATGGAGCGGCCGGTGGGTGGGAAGTGGTTCGAGGAGCTGGAGCCGGGGCTCGTGATCGCGCACGCGATCCGGCGGACGATCACCGAATCGGACAACGTGTTCTTCACGTCGGTGACGATGAACCCGGCGTGGCTGCATCTCGACTTCGACTACGCCGCCAACGAGACCGAGTTCGGCAAGCCGCTCGTGAACTCGATGCTCACGCTGGCGATGCTGGTCGGTATCAGCGTCCACGAGACGACGTTCGGCACCACCGTCGCCAACCTCGGGTTCAAGGAGATCACCTTCCCGGCACCGATGTTCCACGGCGACACGCTCCACGCCGAGTCGGAGGTGCTCGCCGCCCGGCGCTCGCAGTCACGTCCGAGCCAGGGCATCGTCACGTTCGAGCACCGCGGCTTCAACCAGCACGGCACCCTCACCGTCAAGGCCGTCCGCGACGCCCTGATGCACGCGGCCCCCACCGCCTAACCGACCTTGCTGCGGCGTAGCCGCGGTGGGCCACCGGTGGGAGTGCCTGGCACGGGCAGCACGCGGGTGGTTTGGCCGTGCCAGGCACCGATTCACGCGAGCGACGCACCGATCGCGACGGGCGGTGCCGGGCACTCGCCGGGGTACTCGGGTGGTGTTAGAGGGCGAGGATGCGGCGGGCTTGGGCGGCGAGCGGTTCGTCGATCATCTGGCCCTCGAAGGCGATCGCCCCGCGGCCGTCGGCTTGGGCGGCGGTGTAGGCGTCGAGCAGGCGCCGAGCGCGCTCGACGTCGGCGGCCGACGGGCGGAAGGCGTCGTTGGCGAGGGCCACCTGCTTGGGGTGGATGCACAGCTTGCCGGCGTACCCCATCGCGTAGGCCTCGGCTGATTCGCGCAGGAACCGCGCGTCGTCACCGAAGTCGGCGACGATCTGGTCGACGACCGGCACCCCGCCGAGCCGGCCGGCGAGCGCGACCAGGCCGCGGGCGTAGGCGACCTCGGCGTTGCCGGGGGTGCGCCGGCCACCCATGTCGGCGATGAAGTCCTCGGCCCCGAAGTAGCCGGCGACCACGCGCGGGTGGCCGAGCAGCGGGCGCGCGTCGGCGACGCCGAGCGCGGTTTCGATCCCGGCGATCACACCGACCTCGGCGAGCCCGGCCGCGTCGAGCAGGGCGGCGAGCGTGTCGAGCTCGGCGACCCGTTCGATCTTGGGGACGACCACCGCAGCCACGTCACCGTGGAGCGCAGCGACGTCGTCGGTGAACCACTCCGACGCGGGGGCGTTGACGCGCACGGCCACCACCGCGCCGGCGGCGGTGAGTTCGGGCACGGCCGCGTGGGCGCCGGCGCGGGCGGCCACCTTGAGGTCGGCGGGGGTGGCGTCCTCGCAGTCGACGACCACGGCGTCGGCGCCGCGGGTGACGAGCTTGGCGACCACCGCGGCGTTGGTGGCCGGGGCGAACAGCAGCGAACGCAGGCGGGTGAAGCGGCGCAGGTCGGTCACGGTTGCTCCGCGACGGCCCCGAAGGCGGCGGTCGCCATCGCCCGCAGCAGGTTGGCCAGCTCGTCGCGGTCGGCGTGCGGGCTGAACGGGGTCGAGTTGATCAGCCCGAGCGCGGCGTGCACGGCCGCCCGGGCGAGGTCGGTGGCGAGTCCGGGAGTGCGCGCCGTCAGCGCTCCGACCCACACCTCGACGTACTGGCGTTGCAGCAGCCGCACGCGGCGCTGGTCATCGGCGCTGGCGTGGTTGAGGTCGTGGAAGTGGACCGAGATCAGGGCCCGGTGGTCGACCGCGAAGTCGACGTGCATGCTGATCAGTTCGTCGAGCAGGGCGTCGCCGAGGTCGGCGTCGCGCAGGGCCCGGCCGCGGTCGAGCAGGTGATGGCTGATGCCGACGAGCATCTCGCCGAGCATCGCTTCCTTGCTGTCGAAGTGGTGATAGAGCGCCGGCCCGGACACGCCCGCGGCGGCACCGAGGCTGTCGACGGTGACGCCGGCGAAGCCGTGCTGGGAGAACAGTTCGGCGGCGATCTCGAGCAGTTCCTCGCGGCGCCGCGACACCCGCCGCGGGGTCTCGCCGTCGCCGGCGAACGCGCGCGACGCTTCGTCCCACCGCAGGCGCCGGTTGCGCGACGCAGCGACCTCGGCGATCGCATCGAGTGCCGACGGGTCGCTCAGCGAGCCCCGGCTGGCGACCTCGTCGGGGTCGGCGCCGGCGAGGATCTTCTTCACCGGCACTTCGAGCTTCTTGCCCGACAGCGTGGTGGGGATCGCGGCGACGACGTAGACCTCGTCGGGCACGTGCCGCGGCGACACCTGCGCCTTGAGCGCGTCGCGGACCTCGCTGACGAGGTCGCGGCCGGGCGTCTCGTCGGCGCACAGGAACAGCACCAACCGGTCGCCGTCCTCGTGGTGGACGACGAGCGAGTCGGTGACCCCGGGCAGGCTCTCGACCACCCGGTACACCTCGGCCGAGCCGATCCGCACGCCGCCGCGCTTGAGTGTGGCGTCGGAGCGGCCGCTGATGATCAGGCCGCCCGTGCGGGTGAACTCGAGCAGGTCGCCGTGGGTCCACACGCCGGGGTGCTCACCGAAGTAGGCCTCACGGAAGCGCGACCCGTCGGTGTCGCCCCAGAAGCCGAGCGGCATCGACGGCATCGGCTCGGTGACCACCAGTTCGCCGTCGAGCGATTCGACCGCCGCGCCGAGGTAGCGCACGCTGATCTCGCCGGCCCGCACCGGCGACGTGGGGCTGCTGCCGACGAACCCGGAGCAGATGTCGGTGCCGCCGCTCGACGACGACAGCATGACGTCGTCCTTGACGTGCTGGTACACCCAGCGGAACCCGTCGGCGGGGAGCGGGGCGCCGGTCGAGCCGATCGCCCGCAGCGCCGTCAGGTCGAAGTCGAGACCGGGCGACATGCCCCGGCGCTGGCAGCGCATGATGAACGGCGCCGACGTACCGAACCAGGTGACCTGCTCGTCGGCGACCACGCGCCACGTGGCGCGCAGGTCTTCGGCGCCGGGGTCGCCGTCGAACGTGATCACGGTCGAACCGGTGAGCAGGCCCGACACGAGGAAGTTCCACATCATCCAGCCGGTGGTGGTGAACCACAGGAACCGGTCGGCGGGCGTCAGCCCGATGTGGAACGTCATCATCTTCAGGTGCTCGACGAGGATCCCGCTGTGGCTGTGGACGATCGCCTTGGGGAGCCCGGTGGTGCCCGAGCTGTAGAGCACGTGCAGCGGGTGGTCGGCGGGCACGCGGACGAAGTCGAGCGGGCCGGGTTGGCCGAGGACTTCGTCCCAGCCGAGCCACGCCGGCCCGGCCGCCGAGCGCGACGAGCCGCGGTTGGCACTGCCGAGGTAGTCGAAGCTGACGACGTGTTCGAGCGTCGGCAGGCCGGCGACGATCGCGGCGACCTCGGCGGTGCGGTCGATCGTCTGCTCGCCGTACACGTAGCCGTCGACCGCGAACAGCACCTTCGGTTCGATCTGGCCGAAGCGGTCGATCACGGCCTGCGGCCCGAACTCGGGCGAGGTCGCCGACCAGATCGCCCCGAGGCTGGCCGTGGCGAGCAGGGCGACGATCGTCTCGGGCACGTTGGGCAGGTAGGCGACAACCCGGTCGCCGACGCCCACCCCCAGCCGTTGCAACCCGGCCCGGCAGGCGCCGACCTGGCGGCGGAGCTCGTCGGCGGTCAGCTCGACCCGGGCCCGGGTCTGTGAGATGCCGACCAGCCCCCCACCGCCGCGCAGGGCGTGCTCGGCGTAGTTGACGGTGGCGCCGTCGAACCAGCGCGCGCCGGGCATCTCGCGGGACGACAGCACGGTGCCCGGGCTGCCGATCACACCGCACCAGTTCCAGACCGCCGCCCAGAAGCCTTCGAGGTCGGTGACCGACCACTTCCACAGCTCGTCGTAGTCGCGGTACCCGTAGGCGGCACCGAACTGCTCGAGCGCGGTGGTGCCGTCGAGCGGCGGGGTCCACAGCACCTCACCGCCGGCCGGCGGTGGCGGCGCAGGCTTGCGTGGGGACGAGATCCGCTCCGACATGGACACGTCACCTTAACGCTCGCTAAGTTCCCCTCGGCAGTCGGACGCCACCGATGACGTGCCGCCGACGCCCGACGACCATGACGCCGACCCCGCCCCGCCCGCCGACGTATCCGCAGCTGACGACGCGTCTCGACCCCAACGACCCCGATGTCGCCGCCAATCTTGGCGCACTCGACGGGCTCGTCGCGCACCTCCGCGACGAGCTCGCCCGCGCCCGCCTCGGCGGACCTGAGGCGTCACGTGAACGCCACGTCAGGCGCGGCAAGCTGCTCCCCCGCGAGCGCGTCGACGCGCTCCTCGATCCGGGTTCCCCGTTCCTCGAGCTGTCGCCCTTGGCGGCCCACGGGATGTACGGCGGCGAGGCCCCGGCCGCCGGTGTCATCACCGGCATCGGTTCGGTGGCGGGCCGCCTGTGCGTGATCGTCGCCAACGACGCCACCGTCAAGGGCGGCACCTACTACCCGATCACGGTCAAGAAGCACCTGCGCGCCCAAGAGGTCGCGCTCGAGAACCACCTGCCGTGCATCTACCTGGTCGATTCGGGCGGGGCGTTCCTGCCGCAATGGGACGAGGTGTTCCCCGACCGCGAGCACTTCGGGCGGATCTTCTACAACCAGGCGCAGCTGTCGGCGCGGGGGATCGCCCAGATCGCGGCGGTGCTCGGGTCGTGCACGGCCGGCGGCGCGTACATCCCGGCGATGGCCGACGAGACCGTGATCGTCGCCGATCAGGGCACGATCTTCCTCGGCGGCCCACCGCTCGTGAAGGCGGCCACCGGCGAAGTCGTCACCGCCGAGGAGCTCGGTGGCGGTTTGATGCACTCGAGCGTGTCCGGTGTCACCGACCACCTCGCCGACGACGACCATCACGCCGCCGCGATCGTGCGCCAGATCGTCGCCACGCTGCCGCCCGCCGCGGCCCCGCCGTGGGACGTGCTCCCGGTCGAGGAACCGGCGGTCGAGCCGGGCCTCCTGCACGGCGCGATCCCGGCCAACCCGCGCACGCCCTACGACGTGCGCGAGGTGATCGCCCGGGTGGTCGACGGCAGCCGGTTCCGCGAGTTCAAGCCGCTCTACGGCGACACGCTCGTGTGCGGGTTCGCCCACGTGTGGGGTCACCCGGTGGGCATCATCGCCAACAACGGGGTGCTGTTCTCCGAGTCGGCGATGAAGGGGGCCCACTTCATCGAGCTGTGCGACCAGCGCCGCGTCCCGTTGCTGTTCCTCCAGAACATCACCGGGTTCATGGTCGGGCGCGACTACGAGGCGGGCGGGATCGCCAAGCACGGCGCCAAGATGGTCAACGCCGTCGCCACCGCCCGCGTGCCCAAGCTGACCGTGG
The DNA here is from genome assembly GCA_023417265.1 of Actinomycetes bacterium. Classification (GTDB taxonomy): domain Bacteria; phylum Actinomycetota; class Acidimicrobiia; order Acidimicrobiales; family Ilumatobacteraceae; genus Ilumatobacter. Next base: position 6,155 of record JAEZFY010000218.1, read on the forward strand.
TGATCGGCGGCTCGTACGGCGCCGGTAACTACAGCATGTGCGGCCGGGCGTACTCGCCGCGGTTCATGTGGATGTGGCCGAACGCTCGGATCGCGGTGATGGGCAGCGAGCAGGCCGCGTCGGTGCTGGCGACCGTGCGCCGCGACCAGATCGAGGCCAAGGGCGGCGAGTGGTCGGCCGAAGAGGAGGCCGAGTTCAAGCGCCCGACGATCGAGCAGTTCGACGCCCAGAGCAACCCGTACTACGCCACCGCCCGGCTGTGGGACGACGGCGTGATCGAGCCCGGCCAGACCCGAACGGTGCTCGGGTTGGCCCTCCACGCGGTGTCGCAGGCGCCGCTCGAACCCGTGCGCTACGGCGTGTTCCGGATGTGACCGCGATGTCCGACAAGATGTTCGAACGGGTCCTCATCGCCAACCGCGGCGAGATCGCGGTGCGCATCATCCGCACCCTGCGGGCGCTCGGCATCGAGTCGGTCGCCGTGTTCAGCGACGCCGACCGGCACGCCCGCCACGTCGCCGACGCCGACCTGGCCGTGCACATCGGCCCGGCCGCGGCCGCTGAGAGCTACCTGTCGGTCGAACGCATCATCGACGCCGCGGTGCGCACCGGCGCCCAGGCGCTGCACCCCGGCTACGGCTTCTTGTCGGAGAACACCGCCCTCGCCGCGGCGTGCGCCGAGGCCGGGATCGCGTTCGTCGGTCCGCCGGTCGCGGCGATCGAGGCGATGGGTGACAAGATCCGCGCCAAGCAGACCGTGTCGGCCAACGGCGTGCGCGTCGTACCCGGCGTGTACGGCGCCGGGTTGAGCACCGCCGAGCTGATCGACGCCGCAGCCGAGGTCGGCCTGCCGGCCTTGATCAAGCCCTCGGCGGGCGGTGGCGGCAAGGGCATGCGCGTGGTCACCGACGCCGGCGAGTGGGAGGCCGCGATCGCCAGCGCCCAACGCGAGGCCCGCGCCGCGTTCGGCGACGACACGCTGCTGATCGAGCGCTACATCGAACGCCCGCGGCACATCGAGGTGCAGGTGCTCGCCGACGCGCACGGCAACGTGGTCCATCTCGGCGAGCGCGAGTGCAGCCTCCAGCGGCGCCACCAGAAGGTGATCGAGGAAGCCCCGTCGCCGTACCTCACCGATGTCCAGCGCGCCGCGCTCGGCGAGCAGGCGGTCGCCGCGGCGGTGGCGTGCGGTTACGTCAACGCCGGCACGGTCGAGTTCGTCGTGTCGGGCGAGCGGGCCGACGAGGCGTTCTTCCTCGAGATGAACACGCGCCTGCAGGTCGAGCACCCGGTCACCGAGATGGTGTGGGGCCTCGATCTCGTCGAGCAGCAGCTGCGCGTCGCGGCCGGCGAGCCGCTCGCCTTCACGCAGGCCGACCTGACGCCGCGCGGGCACGCCTTCGAGGCGCGCGTGTACGCCGAAGATCCGGCCGCCGGGTTCCTCCCCACCGGCGGCACGGTGGTGCAGCTCGCCGAGCCGGCCGGACGCACCCACGTGCGCGTCGATTCGTCGCTCACCGCCGGGTCCGTGGTCGGCAGCGATTACGACCCGATGCTCGCCAAGTTGATCGCGTGGGGGCCCGACCGTGACGCCGCCCGGCGCCTGCTCGTCGAGGCGCTCGGCGACACCACCGTGCTCGGGGTCACCACGAACATCAGCTTCCTGCGCAACCTGCTCGGCGAGCCGGCGGTCGTCGCCGGAGCGCTCGACACCGGCCTGATCGACCGGCTCGCCGGCGAGCTCGCCGAGCCGCAGGCGACACCGCCCGAGGTCACCGTCGCCGCCGCC
>JAEZFY010000219.1 GCA_023417265.1 Actinomycetes bacterium
CCGTCGGTGGCACCGTGGGCGCCGGCGGCGCGGCGGTCGGCGGTGGGGCGATCGGGGTGGCGTCGAGCGCGGTCAGTCCGGTGTCGGGACCGCACGCCGCGGCCGTGCCGGCGAGCGCCACCGCCACCAGCGCGACACGCCAGCGCATGTCAGTCGATGACGCCTTGGAGCTCGGCGATCTCGCCGCGCTGGCCGTGCACGACACCCTCGGCGAAGGCGACCACCTCGTCGTTGGCGGCGTGCTCGACGGCGTACTCGGCCATCTCGACGCCGGCCTGGTGGTGGGCGATCATCAACTCGACGAACAGCTCGTCGGCCCCGGGCCCCGCGGCCGCGGCGAGCGCGTCGAGTTCGGCCGAGGTCGCCATCCCGGGCATCACCGAGAACTCGTCGTCGTAGTCGGCTGCATCGAGCGGGGCCGAGCTGTGGTCGTGGGCGCCCATCCACGCCATGACCTCGCCGGCGTCCTCGCGGGCCTCGGCTTCCCCGAAGCCGCGCAGGAGCTGGATCATCCGCCCGACCTCGACGCTCTGGCCGCGCATGATGGTGCGGGCGACGGCACCGACGTCGGGGCTGGTGTCGGGGAGTTCGGCATAGATCAGACTCATCAGCACGGCCTGCTCGTGATGCTCCCGCATGTCCTGGAGGAAACCGACGTCGACCTCGTTGTGCTCGGGCTGGGCACCGCTGTCGCCGATCAGCCATCCGATCATGCCCGCCAGGGCGGCGGCGGTGACGGCGACGAGCACGATGTTGAACGGTCGCTGCCACCACGGCAGCACGAGCACGTCGTCGTCGTCCCCAGCGGCGGACGCCGCCGCGGCTTCGGCCTCACGCTCGGCGGCGCGCCGTTCGAGCTCGATCAGCTGGTCGAGTGACAGCTCACTGTCGGGACCCATGCGCCCATCATGCCAGCGCCGAGCGCCGACGCGTCCGGCGCGCTACGGGTTCGGCATCGTGATGTCGGGCATCGAGATATCAGGCATGTCGGGCATCGTCACGTCGGGCAGCGTGATGTCGCTGAGGTCGACGTCCATGCACTCGATCAACCCGGCCAACGCCTCGGCCCCATCGGCGCTGAGATCCTCCGGCACGTCGGGGCTGTCCCACGAGTCGGCGATCGTGGCCACATCGTCGTCGCTGAGCCCGTTGATGCGGTCACGGACGCAGCTCTCGTCGATCGTCGCCGCCCCACCGGTGTCGTCGAGGCCTTCCTCCATCGCCGCCACGAGCTCGTCGGCGATCTCGTCGCGGCTCTCGGGTGCGTCGTCGTCGCCGCCGCAGGCCGCCAGGGTGAGCGCCGCGGTCGCCGCCGCTGCCAGCAATCGACGACGCATGTTCCGTGCTTGCATGTTCGGTCCTCGCATGTTCGGTCCTCCAATCTGCATGCCTGCCGATACCCCACAACGCCGCGTTGTGAACAGTGTTGCGTGACGCAACGATGTCAGAGCGCGGCGGCCAGGCGCTGCGATTTACGAGCGTCCCGGTCGGCGCGGATCGTGTGCACCGTGACGAGCGCCAAGGCCAACCAGATGAAGGCGAAGCCGATGAACCGGCTCGGCGGCATCGCTTCGTCGTACACCAACCAGCCGAGCAGGAAGTTGATGACCGGGACGAGGTAGTTGCAGGGGCCGAGCAGCGTGAACGGCACGCGCGGGGCGGCGAACGCGAACAGGACGAGCGGGAGCGCGGTGATCGCTCCGGTGCCGGCGACGAGCACCCAGTCGGCGGCGCTCGCCTCGGCCGGCACCGACGTGGCGCCCCCCGACCAGCCCGAGAGTGCCACGAGCAGCGCCGGGCCGATGACCACCAAGAGCTCGCTGGTGAGGCTCTCGGTGGGGCCGAGCGGCACCCCGCGCTTGATCAGCCCGTACCACGACCACGTCGCCCCGAGCACCACCGCAACCCACGGCAGGGCGCCGTACGACACCGTCAGCACGACGACGGCCACCAGCGCGGCGGCGACCGAGGCCCACTGGAGCGAGCTCAACGACTCGCCGAACAGGATCGCCCCGAAGGCGATCGTGACGAGCGGGGACAGGAAGTAGCCGAGTGCCGTCTCGACGACACGGTCGGCGCCGATCGCCCACACGTAGGTGGTCCAGTTGACCGCCAGGAGCACCGCCGCAAGGACGATCCGGTTGCGCGTCGACCACACCCGGAAGGCCGAACGGATCAACCCGAAGCGCCCGCGCCACGCGACCACCGCGACCATCAGCACGGTGGCCGAGATGATCCGCCAGCCGATCATCTCGAACGCGTCGAGGTGGGCGAGCTGCTTCCAGTACATGGTGAGCAGGCCCCACAGCGTGAACGCGGTGAGCGCTGCCTGGAGGCCGAGGCGCTGGTCGCGTTCCACGGCGGGGCACGCTAGAGGGAGCGCCGGCATTGCCCTCCGTGCGTTCCTGCGGTCCGCCGCCCGGCGGTGCTCGGTTAGCGTCCGCGGCGTGAGTGCCGCATTGCCCACCCCGCTGTCCGACACGCTCGGCGAGCTGTTCGCCGCCGACCCGGCCCGCGCCGAGCGCTACGTCATCACCGCCGGCGACCTGCGCATCGACTATTCCAAGCAGCCGGTCGACGACCAGCTGCTGGGCGGACTGCTCGCGGCCGCCGCGGCGGCCGGCGTCGAGGCCCGCCGCGACGCGATGTTCGCCGGCGAGCGGATCAACGTGACCGAGGAGCGGGCGGTGCTGCACACCGCGCTGCGGCTCCCAGAGGGCGCCGCCTTGCTCGTCGACGGACACGACGTGGTGCCGGGCGTGCACGCCGTGCTGCGGGCCATGGGTGCGTTCGCCGACCGTGTCCGTGCCGACGCGCGGATCACCGACATCGTCAACATCGGTATCGGCGGCTCCGATCTCGGCCCGGCGATGGCCGGCCAGGCCCTGCGCGCGTTCGGTCACCCCCGGTTGCGATTCCACTTCGTGTCGAACGTCGACGCGGCCGACATCCACGAGGTGCTCCAGCGGGTGCAGCCGGCATCGACGTTGTTCATCGTCGCCAGCAAGACGTTCGGCACGATCGAGACGCTGACCAACGCCCGCACCGCGCGCACGTGGCTGGTCGACGAGCTCGGCGAGGAGGCGGTGGCGGAGCATTTCGTCGCCGTCTCCACCAACGCCGAACGGGTCGCCGAGTTCGGCATCGACACCGCCAACATGTTCGGGTTCTGGGACTGGGTCGGGGGGCGCTACTCGGTCGACTCGGCGATCGGGCTGGCGCTGATGATCCAGATCGGGCCGGACGCGTTCGCCGAGTTCCTCGCCGGGTTCCACACGATCGACGAGCACTTCCGCACGGCTCCGGCGAGCGCCAACGCGCCGATCGTGCTGGCGATGATCGGCGCCCTCCACTCGGGCCCGTACGGGCGGGCGACCAAGGCCGTGTTGCCGTACGCCCAGGAGCTGGCGCGGTTCCCCGCCTACCTCCAGCAGCTCGACATGGAGTCGAACGGCAAGCGCGTCACACTCGACGGGACGGACGTGGCCGGCGACACCGGGCCGATCGTCTGGGGCGAACCGGGCACCAACGGGCAGCACGCCTTCTACCAGCTGCTGCACCAGGGCACGCGTGTCGTCCCGGTCGACTTCATCGGGTTCGCCGTCCCGAACCATCCCTACCGCGAGCACCACGATCTGTTGATGGCGAACCTGTTCGCCCAAGCCGAGGCGCTCGCGTTCGGGCGCGCCAATCCCGGCGAGCCACACCGGCACTTCCCGGGCGACCGGCCGAGCACGCTGATCCTCGCCGAGCGACTGACCCCCTCGGTGCTCGGTCAGCTGATCGCCCTGTACGAGCACATCGTGTTCGTGCAGGGCGCGCTGTGGGGCATCAACAGCTTCGACCAGTGGGGGGTCGAGCTCGGCAAGGAGCTCGCCAACCGGATCACGCCCGAGCTCACCGACGAGCCGCAACCCGACCGCCACGACAGCTCCACCAACGCCGCGATCGCCTGGTACCGCCGCACCCGCGCGTGACCCGCTCCTGATGGCGTTTTCGTACGGCTGCGTAGGATCGCCGCCATGACGATCGAACGTGTCGGTGTGGTGGGTTGCGGGTTGATGGGCTCGGGCATCGCCGAGGTCTGCGCCCGGGCCGGGCTCGACGTCATCGTCCGGGAGGTGTCGCCCGACGCCGCCGAAGCCGGCCGGTCGCGGCTCGTCAAGTCGCTCGACCGCGGCCTGTCGGCCGGCAAGATCAGCGAAGCCGAGCGCGACGATGCGCTCGCTCGGCTGGCCTTCACCACCGAGCTCGGCGACCTCGCCGACCGCCAACTCGTCGTCGAGGCCGTGGTCGAGGACGAGGCGATGAAGGTCGCCATCTTCCAGGAGCTCGACAAGGTCGTCACGGCTGCCGATGCGATCCTCGCCAGCAACACCAGCTCGATTCCGATCATGAAGCTCGGCACCGTCACGCAGCGGCCCGAGCAGGTGATCGGCGTGCACTTCTTCAACCCCGTGCCCGTGCTGCGCCTCGTCGAGCTGGTGACGAGCTTGATGACCAGCGACGACACGATCGAGCGGGCCAACGCGTTCGCCACCGACCAGCTCGCCAAACGCGTGATCCGAAGCCAGGACCGGGCCGGATTCGTCGTCAACTACCTCCTCATCCCGTACCTCCTGTCGGCGATCCGGATGATGGAGTCGGGGTTCGCGTCCGCCGACGACATCGACACCGGGATGGTCGAGGGGTGCAGCCACCCGATGGGTCCGTTGCGGCTCACCGACCTGATCGGCCTCGACACCACGTTGGCGGTCGCCGAGAGCCTCTACCAGGAGTTCAAGGAGCCGCTCTACGCCCCACCGCCGCTGCTCAGCCGGATGGTCGACGCCGGCCTGCTCGGCCGCAAGACCGGCCGCGGCTTCTACCAGTACAAGTAGCCGCAAGCGCCTAGGGTCGCAGGGGTGGCGCAGGTGGATCGGGTCGAGCGGCTCACCAACTTGTTGGCGTTGCTGAAAGAGACCCGCGAACCGCTGACGCTGGTGCAGATCAGCGGCGCCCTCGCCGGGCAGTACCCCGACACCGAACAGGCCCGCCGCGCCGCGTTCGAGCGCGACAAGGCGGCCCTGCGCGAGATCGGCGTGCCGATCGAGACCGAACAGATCCTGGGCGGTCCCGAGGCCGGGTCGACCCGCTACTGGATCGACCGCGAGCGGTACGAGCTGCGCGAGCTCGACCTCGACCCCGACGAGGCGCGCGCCCTGCAGATCGCGCTGGCGGCCACCCGGCCCGGCTCGCGAGCCGGCCAGGACGCCCTGTGGAAGGTCGGGGGCGGGCTGCTCGACCACGCCGGGACGGTCGCCGCGGTGGTGCCCGACGACCCGGCCCTCCCGGTGGTGCGCGACGCCGTGTCGGCGCGCCACGCCGTGCACTTCCGGTACAACGGCCTCGACCGCACCGTCGACCCGTGGGGGCTGTTGCTGCGCAGCGGGCTCTGGTACCTGATCGGCTTCGACCACGCGCGCGGCGAGCAGCGCACCTATCGGCTCGATCGCCGCCAGAGCGAGATCGAGATCCTCACGGCCACCACGTTCGAACGCCCCGACGGCTTCGACCCGGCGTCGGTGCTGTTCGCCGACCCGCTGCGGATCGGCGGCGACCCGGACGCCGCCGAGCGCGTGGCTCGGGTGCGGATCGACGCCGGTCCGGCGGCGAGCGTCGTCGCCGAACTCGGCGAGGAACGCGTGCTGGCCCGCCACGCCGATGGCGCGGTCGACGTGTCGGTGCCGTTCGTCAACACGGACGCCTTCCGCACCTGGCTGCTCGGGCTGATGGAGCATGCCGAGGTGCTCGAACCCGCCGACCTGCGGGCCGACGTGATGACGTGGCTCCTGGCCGTCGCCGGAGGCCAGCGGTGAGGCGCGGCCCGCGCCCCGCCGAGGAGCGCCTCAGCCGGCTGCTCGTCATCCTGCCGTGGTTGATGGAGCAGGCCGTGCAGACCGACGGCGTTCCGGTGGCCGACGTGGCCGCCCGTTTCGCGCTCACCGAAGCCGACGTCGTGAAGGACCTCGAGTTGGCGGCGATGTGCGGCCTCCCGCCGTTGGGGGACGGACAGAAAGACCTGTTTGGGGACGCCGGGCGGG
>JAEZFY010000234.1 GCA_023417265.1 Actinomycetes bacterium
GGCGTAGAGGAACAGGGCGTTCCACTCGGTGAGCACCTTGTCGTCGAGCCCCGGTCGGGGACGTCCCTGACGCACGTCGAACAGGCGGCGGCGTGCCGCTTCGATCTCCGGCGGCCGCGCCAGCTCACCTCGCCGGGCGATCCGGTTCGGGATCGAGCGCGCCATGCCGTGCTCGACGAAGTTGCCCTCCTCGGTGATGCCGTACCAGTCGAGCACGGCATCGGCGTCGACCACGCCGTCCGCGACGCCGACCCCGAGCGCCTGGCGCACCTCGGCGGGCGTCCACGTGTAGAACAGCCCCTCGACATTGTGGCCCGGGCTTGCAGGGTCCGGCGAGTCGGCGTCCTCGGCCGAGTACAAGCCGCCGTCGGGATGGCGCAGATCGCGCAACACGTAGCCGATCGTCTCCTCGACCACCTGGCGGTAGTGCTCGATCCCGAGCACCGAGTACGCCTGTCGGTACACGCGCACCAGCAGCGCCTGGTCGTAGAGCATCTTCTCGAAGTGCGGCACGAGCCACTCGCGATCGACCGAGTAACGGGCGAAGCCGCCGCCGATGTGGTCGTAGATGCCACCCGCCGCCATCGCGTCGAGCGACGTGGTGAGCACCTGTTTGGCGTCGCCCTGGCCACCGGCGCTGAGGTACGCCCGCAGAATCAGTTCGAGGTGGAAGGTGCTCGGGAACTTGGGGGCCTGCCCGAACCCGCCCCACTCGGCGTCGAACGCCCGCGACACGGCGGCCAGCACGGTGTTGACGGCGTCCGCGCCGGGCAGCTCGGCGACCGGCTCGAGCGCGGACGTGGCGGCGATCGCGGCGACCAGCTTGGTGGCGTTGTCGGCGAGCTCGTCGCGGCGGTTGCGCCACACGTCGTCGATCGCGGCGATGACCTGCAAGAACTGCGGTTTCGGGAAATACGTGCCGCCCCAGAACGGGCGTGCGTCGTGGTCGAGGACCACCGTCATCGGCCACCCGCCGCGCCCGGTGAGCGCCTGCACGGCGTCCATGTACAAGCCGTCGACATCGGGCCGCTCTTCGCGGTCGACCTTGACCGCCACGAACTTGGCGTTCAGTTCGGCGGCGACCGCCTCGTCCTCGAACGATTCGTGGGCCATCACGTGGCACCAGTGGCAGGCCGAGTAACCGACGCTGAGCAGGACCGGGACGTCGCGGCGACGCGCCTCGGCGAACGCTTCCTGGCCCCACGGGTACCAGTCGACGGGGTTGTCGGCGTGCTGGCGGAGGTAGGGGGACGTTTCCGTGGCGAGCCGGTTCACGGCCCCGAGGGTACCGACGCTCGGGAACCCGTGCCGTGCGCCCGGTTGCTAGACGCCGGTGGAATGAAAGCCGCCGTCGACGTGGACGATCTCGCCGGTCGTCTTCGGGAACCAGTCGCTGAGGAGGGCGCACACCGCCCGCGCCACCGGCTCGGGATCGTTGACGTCCCAGCCGAGCGGGGCGCGCCCGTCCCACACGTCCTCGAACAAGGCAAACCCGGGGATCGACTTGGCGGCCATCGTGCGCACCGGCCCGGCGGCGACGAGGTTGCAGCGGATGCCCTGCGGCCCGAGCTCCTTGGCGAGGTAGCGCGACAAGCTCTGCAGGGCCGACTTGGCGACCCCCATCCAGTTGTACGCCGGCCACGCCACCTGGTTGTCGAAGTCGAGCCCGACGATCGAGCCGCCCGAGCTCATCAGCGGCACGAACGCCTCGGCGAGCGTCTTCAACGAATACGTCGAGATGTGCATCGCCGTGGCGACGTCGTCCCACGGGGCGTCCATGAAGTCGTCCCCGAGACACGAGGCCGGGGCGAAGCCGATCGCGTGGAGCACGCCGTCGACCCGGCCGCCGAACACCTCGGCCACCTGCGCCCGCGCCGAATCGACGTGCTCGGCGACGGTGACGTCGAACTCGAACACCGGGATCGGCGCCCCGTTCGGGTTGCTGCCGAGCTTGCGCGACGTGCGCTGGGTGAGGCTGAGCGCCCGCCCGGCCCCGGTGAGCACGAGTTCGGCACCCTCGGCGAGCGCGGTGCGGGCGACCGCGAAGGCCAGCGAGGCGTCGGTGAGGACACCGGTGACGACGATCTGCTTGCCCTCGAGGATTCCCATGGCGGCCGACCGTAGTGGACCGAGCCGCGACGCCTGAGGGTCTGACGCGGCGGGCGGGTTAGCCTCGCCGGCATGCGGATCGGTGTGATCGGTGGCAGCGGCCCGGCCGGAAGCGCGCTCGCCGCGCGGCTCGCCAGCGTGGGCTACGAATCGGTGATCGGGTCGCGGTCGAAGTACCGGGCGATGGAGAGCCGTGACGAGATCGTCGCCCGCTTCCCCGACATCGAGCCGCTGTTGTCGTACGGTGACAACCGGGCCGCCGCCGACTGCGACCTCGTCGTGATCGCCACGCCGTGGGACTCGGCGGCGACGATGGCCCAGGCCCACTCGTCATACCTGCGCGGCAAGATCGTGGTCAGCATGGCGAACGCGCTCGTGCGCGTCGGGAAGGAGTTCCAGCCGCTCGTGCCACCGCGCGGCAGCGTGGCCGCGCACGTCCAGGCCGCGGTCCACGAGAGCCGAGTCGTCGCCGCATTCCACCACCTGCCGGCCGCCGAACTGGGGGCGATCGGTCACCCGATCGACTCCGACGTGCTGATCTGCGGCGACGACCCGCGGGCGGTCCAGACCGTCAGCGAGATCGTGGCCAAGATCCCGGGTTGCCGCCCGCTCGATGCCGGCGAGCTCTCCAACGCCACCGCGATCGAGGCGTTCACGGCGGTGCTGCTGCAGCTCAACGTGCGCTACAAGACGCGGGTCGCCCCGAAGTTGACGGGAATCAACGGCGATCCGCGCGGCGTTACGTCCTCCGCATGACGCTGCAGCTGTACGACACGTTCCGGCGCGCGGTGGTGGCCTTCGAGCCCGGCCCGCACGTACGCATGTACACGTGTGGCATCACCCCGTACGACGCGACGCATCTCGGGCACGCGGCGACGTTCATCGCCTACGACGTGCTCCAGCGGCACCTGATCGACAAGGGCCACACGGTCACGTGCGTGCGCAACGTCACCGACGTCGACGATCCACTGTTCGCCAAGGCCCGCCAGCTCGGCGTGCACTACCTCGACCTGGCAGCAGGGGAGGAGGCCCGCTTCGAGCGCGACATGCAGGCCCTCAACGCGCTGCCGGTGGCCGCCACCCCGCGGGCGTCGTCGTCGATCCCCGACATCCGCGGCTTCATCGGGATGGTGCTCGACCGCGGCTACGCCTACGTCGCCGGCGGCCCGGGTAACCAGAGCGTGTACTTCGACGTCTCCAAGTTCGCCACGTTCGGGGCGCTCAGCCAGTACACCGAAGCCGAGATGCTGGCCCTCGCGGCGCAGCGCGGGGGCAAGCTCGACGACCCGAACAAACGCAATCCGCTCGACTTCGTCCTGTGGCACCCATCCCAGCCGGACGAGCCGGCGTGGGACACGCTGTGGGGGCCGGGCCGCCCCGGCTGGCACATCGAGTGTTCGGCGATGGCGTTGCGTGAGCTGGGGGAGACGATCGACCTGCACGGTGGCGGGGCCGACCTGATCTTCCCTCACCACGAGTGCGAGCGGGCCCAGTCCGAAGCGGTGACCGGAGTGCCGTTCGTCAAGCACTGGATGCACACCGCGCTGATCAGCAAGGACGGCGAGAAGATGTCGAAGAGCCTCGGCAACCTCGTGTTCGTCGATCGATTGCGCGCCGAGTTCGACCCGATGGCCGTACGCCTGCTGCTGATCGAGCACCACTACCGCACCGAGTGGGAATGGGACGACGACCTTCCGGTGCGCAACACCGAGCGCCTGCGCCTGTGGCGGGCGTCCGCCGACGGCACACGCAGCGACCTGCTCGACGAGGTCCGCCGGCACCTCGACAACGATCTCGACACGCCCCGCGCGGTGTCGGCAATCGACGCCGCGGCGAATCGTGGCGAGTCGACCGACGCCGCCGCGGCGCTGCTCGGTGTCACCCTCTAGCGAGGGCTGCGCACGGGTAATTCACACGGCATCAACCTTCGCCTCGCACAACCATTCTGCGGAGGTCGTAGCCTGCGCGGCATGAAGGCAGTGGAAAAGGCCCACGCCGGCGAGAATCGGCTGCAGGCCCGGACACGCAAGGTCGCCTGGCCGGTGACGCGCCGGCTGTGGAAGATCCACACGTCGGGCTTCGAGCGGCTGCCGATCGAGGGCCCGGCGATCCTGTGCCCGAACCACATCAGCTTCATCGATTCGATCTTCCTCGGCTTCGCGCTCCCGCGCAACGTCAGCTTCGTGGGCAAGGCCGAGTACCTCGACTCGTGGAAGACCAAGCACTTGTTCCCGGCGCTCGGCATGATCCCGATCGATCGCTCCGGGGGCAGTGCGAGCCAGTCGGCGCTCGACTCGGCGCGCCGGGTGCTCGAGCGCGGGGAGCTGTTCGCGATCTACCCGGAAGGTACGCGCAGCCGCGACGGACGGCTCTACAAGGGGCGCACCGGCCCGGCCCGGCTGGCATTCGCCACCGGTGCCCCGATCTTCCCGGTCGGCATCGTCGGCACCGACAAGGTCCAGCCGGTGGGCGCGCGCCTGCCGCGCCCGCGTACCGAGTGCTCGATCACGATCGGCCGCCCGATCCGCCCCGAGCGCTACGCCGGCCGGGGCCCCGAGCACCTCGCCTGGCGGTCGATGATCGACGAGGTGATGTTCGAGATCCGGGCGATGACCGGCCAGACCTACGTCGACCACTACGCCGGCGAAGCTCCGACGATGGCCGTCGAACCCGACCGCCCCGCCGCCGTGGCCCACGTCACCGAAGACACCCCCCAACTCGTCAGCGCCGGCTAACCCAGCCAGGCGAACACACGCACACGACGAGCGCCCAGACGAGCGCAAGATGTGGAACCGCCCGACGCGGCGAGGTGCTACCCGAAACACGCTCGGGGGGACACTGCCGTCGGCGACATGGGTCGCTTGTCGCTAGGAGCCGACGGCAGCGTCCCCCCGAGCGACGTAACACGCGACCGACGTACTCGAAGCCGACGTACCACGACGGAGCCGACGTACCACGACGGAGCCGAACGCACACGACCACCCCTACTCCGTCCCCGTAACCTGAGTCGCGCTATGTCGAACATCACGCTCCACCTCCCCGACGGATCCGAGCGCGAACTGCCCGAAGGGAGCACCGCCCTCGACCTCGCGGGCTCGATCGGCTCGCGCCTCGCCAAGGCGGCCGTCGCCGCCACCGTCGACGGGGCCGAGGTCGACCTCACCCGGCCGCTGCCGAACGGCGCCGAGGTGGCGATCATCACCGACAGCACCGAGGCCGGCCGGCACGTGCTGCGCCACTCGACCGCGCACGTGATGGCCCAAGCGGTCACACGGCTGTACCCCGGCGCCAAGTACTCGGTGGGGCCGGCGATCGAGAACGGCTTCTACTACGACTTCGAACTACCCGCCGGCAAGACCTTCACGGAGGCCGACCTCGAAGCGATCGAGGCCGAGATGCGCAACATCGTCGCCGCCGATCAGCCGTTCGAGCGTTCCGAGATGACGCCCGACGAGGCGCGCGCGCTGTTCGCCGACCAGCCCTACAAGGTCGAGATCATCGACAAGGTCACCGGCGGCGGCAGCGAGGCCACGCTCGACGAGCTCGACGCCACCGAGATGTCGGGTGACGTCGTGTCGGCGTACCGCAACAGCGACGAGTTCGTCGACATGTGCGTGGGCCCGCACGTGCCGTCCACGGGGCGGCTCGGGCACTTCAAGCTCCAGCGTGTGTCGGGCGCCTACTGGCGCGGCAACGAGAAGGGCCCGATGCTGCAGCGCATCTACGGCACGGCGTGGGAGAGCAAAGCGGCCCTCGAGGCCCATCTGCACATGCTCGAGGAGGCCGGCAAGCGCGACCACCGCAAGCTGGCCACCGAGCTCGACCTGCTCTCGTTCCCGTCCGAGCTGGGCGGTGGCCTCGCGGTGTGGCACCCCAAGGGTGCGATCGTCCGCAAGCTGATGGAGGACTACAGCCGTACCCGTCACCAGCACGGCGGCTACGAGTTCGTGTACACCCCGCACCTCACCAAGTCGACGCTGTACGAGACGTCCGGTCACCTCTCCTGGTACGCCGACGGCATGTACCCGCCGATGGAGATGGACAACGGCACGTACTACATGAAGCCGATGAACTGCCCGATGCACTGCCTGATCTTCCGGTCGCGGCAGCGCAGCTACCGGGAGCTCCCGCTGCGGCTGTTCGAGCTCGGCACCGTGTACCGCTACGAGCGCGCCGGCACGCTGCACGGCCTGATGCGGATCCGCGGCTTCACGCAGGACGACAGCCACATCTACTGCACACGCGAGCAGGCCCCCGACGAGATCGCCTCGCTGCTCGACTTCGTGCTCTCGGTGCTGCGCGCGTTCGGGTTCTCCGACTTCACGTTCAACCTGTCGACCAAGGACCCCGCCAAGTACGTCGGCACGGACGAGGGTTGGGACGAGGCCACCGCGGCGCTCACCGCGGCGCTCGAACGGCACGGCCTGGAGTACTCGATCAAGGACGGTGATGCCGCGTTCTACGGACCGAAGATCGACATCGACGTGCGCGATGCGATCGGCCGGACGTGGCAACTGTCGACCATCCAGTACGACTTCAACCACCCGGAACGCTTCGAGCTCGAATACATCGGCGCCGACAACCAACGCCACCGCCCGATCATGTTGCACCGCGCCCTGTTCGGGTCGATCGAGCGCTTCTTCGGCGTCCTGCTCGAGCACTATGCAGGCGCGTTCCCCACCTGGCTGGCGCCGCTCCAGGTGCGCGTGCTCCCCGTCGCCTCGGCTCACGAGGCGTACGCCGCCGAGGTCGTCGCCGCGCTGGAGGCCGTCGGCGCGCGCGTCGACACCGTGCCGGCCGAGGATGCGCTCGGCAAGCGCATCCGCGCGGCCAAGCTCGACAAGCTCCCGTACGTGCTCGTGGTCGGTGACGACGACGTCGCCCACGGCACGGTGGGCGTCAACCCGCGGGCTAAGGACGGGCAGCAGGCCGACGTCGAGCGCGGGGTGACGCTCGCCGAGTTCGTCACCCGCTTCACGTCCGAGATCGACGCGTCGCAGCACGCGGCACTCACGGCGTGACCGCGCTCGAACACCTCTGGAGCGGCTGGCGGTCGCGCTACATCATCGACGGTGAGGGCCGCCGACCGGACGACGGTACGCCCGGCAGCGTGTTCACGCGGATCTTGACGTCGGGCCTGCCGGACGAACAGACCAACATCGTCCACCGCGGTGAGTACACGTTCGCGGTGATGAACGCCTACCCGTACTCGGTCGGTCACCTGCTCGTGCTGCCGTACGCCGAGCTCGCCGACCTGGAGGACCTCGACCCGGCGACCTCGGCCGAGCTGTGGGCCACCGTCACCGACGCGTGCCGGGCCGTGCGCCGGGCGGTGCGTCCGCTCGGCGTGAACGTCGGCGTCAACCTGGGCCGGGCCGCCGGCGGCTCGGTGCCCGAACACCTCCACGTCCACGTGGTGCCGCGCTGGCCCGGCGATTCGAACTTCATGGCCACGGTGGCCGGGGCGACGACGCTGCCCGAGGCGCTGCCGGTGACCGCCCAGAAGATCCGGGCGGCATGGGCGTCAGTACACTGACCCGATCATGAATTCTCCTGAGGCGGCAGCCGGCGAACACCGCGACGCGCTCCCCGCCGATCTCGACGCCGACGCGGCGGCGTTCGCCGGGGCCTACGAGTTCCCCGACAACTCGCGGCGCCGGATCCCCGGCATCATCTATCTCGTGCTCGCCGCGGCCTGTCTGGCCGTGTGGCAGTTCGCCAGCGGCTCACCCGTCGTCAACGACGGGTGGTTGTGGGCGGCGGTGCTGCTCGCCGCGGTCGGGGCGTTCAGCGTCTCGTCGGGCTGGCGCATGCGCGTCGACGAGAAGGACGCGCTCGTGGCCGCCCACCAGGCCGCCGGGTTTCCGGTCGGGCACGCCTCGGCCCAGCAGGTGTGGCACGGGTTGCGCAGCCGCCCGACGTGGCGGGTGTTGGCCTATTCGGCCGACGAGCCGCCCACCCGGCGGGCGTTGGTCCTCGTCGATGCCGTCGACGGACGGGTCATCGAGCATCTCGTGCAACCGCTCGACCCGACGACGCTCGACCGCGTCGTCGACGCCGGCACCCCCGAGGGTCGCTGACGTGTTCGACGGCAAATTCCGTGCCCCGGTCGATGCCGCCGTGCGGCCGATCGGGCGCGCACTGCGGGCCACACGCATGACCCCCGACCATCTCACCGTGGTCGGACTCGTGGTCGGAGCCGCCTCGGCGGTCGTGGTCGGCGCCGGGCACCTGCACTGGGGCCTGATCCTCGTCATCCTCGCAGCCCTGCCCGATCTGCTCGACGGGGCGCTCGCCAAGGCGTCCAACTCGGCGAGCCAGCGCGGGGCGTTCTTCGACTCGACCGTCGACCGGATCACCGACGCGCTGCTGCTCGGCGGCATCGCCTACTACTTCGCCGACGGGCGCGGCGACGGCCAGGGCGACCCCCGGCTGGCAGTCCTGCCGTTCGCTGTGTCGGCGATCTCGGCGGTGATCTCGTACCAACGGGCCAAGGCCGAATCGCTCGGGCTCGACGCCAAGGGCGGGCTGATGGAGCGCGCCGAACGGATCGTCGTGCTCTGCATCGGGCTGTTCCTCGAGCCGTGGCTCGACGGGGCACTGGTCTGGATCCTGTGGGGCATGCTGGCGTTGATCACCCTCACCGCCATGCAGCGCTTCGTCAAGGTGTGGAAGCAGGCGGCCGTGGCCCCGGTCACCCAGGCCCGCATCGACCTGCGCCGCGAGCGCCGCGACGACCGGCGACGGATGCGCATCGCCACCCGCGAGGGGCGGCGCGCCCGGCGCAGCACCCGCGTCCCGCTGCGCGAGCGAGCCGGCCGCCGCC
>JAEZFY010000317.1 GCA_023417265.1 Actinomycetes bacterium
GATCTGCTCTTGCTTGGCGGGCGTCACCGCGCCAACCGCCCCACCGGGCGAGCCGGCCCGACGCGTCTTGACTTCGCAGACCACGACCAGGTCGTCGCGGACGGCGATCACGTCGAGATCGCCGCGGACGCCGTAGCCGTGCGGCCGCCAGTTCCTGGCGACGATCGAGAACCCTTGGCGGGCGAGGTGGGCCGCGGCGCGGTCCTCGCCCCAGGCACCCCGGGCAACGTTGGCCCGGGAACCGCTCAGAACTCGCGCTTCTCGCGGATCTTGGCGGCCTTGCCGACGCGGTCGCGCAGGTAGTACAGCTTGGCCCGGCGGACGTCGCCGCGCTTGACCACTTCGATCTTGGCGACGGTGGGGGCGTGCACCGGGAAGGTGCGCTCGACGCCGACGCCGTAGCTCAGCTTGCGCACCGTGTAGGTCTCCTGCAGGCCACTGCCCTGCCGGCGGATGACGTTGCCCTGGAACACCTGGACGCGCTCCTTGCCGCCCTCGACCACGCGCACGTGGACCTTGAGCTCGTCGCCGGGCCCGAACTCGGGGATGTCGGTGCGCAGCGAGTCGTTGTCGATCAGGTCGGTCGTCTTCATGGCGTCTCTCTTCGGGGCCCCGCGGAACACTGGGAGCAAGATCGTGGGCCGGTCAAGGATACGGGACAGGTGGGAACTCTTCCAACAGGCGTCGCTCACCGTCGGACACGCCACCGCGGGCGTCGATCAGGTCGGGGCGAGCGGCCAGGGTGCGGTGCAGCGCTTGGGCGAGTCGCCACCGGGCGATCTTGGCGTGATCGCCGCTGCGCAGCACGTCGGGCACGGCCCACCCCCGGAACTCGGCCGGTCGCGTGTACTGCGGGCCTTCCAGCAGCCCGTGCGCGCCGAAGCTCTCGTCGACGGGGCTGACGGCGTTACCCATCGCTCCCGGCAACAACCGGGTGACCGCCTCGATCACGAGGCACGCGGCGACCTCACCGCCGTTGAGGACGACGTCACCGACGCTGAGTTCGCCGTCGACGAGGTGCTCGCGGACGCGATGGTCGACGCCCTCGTAACGCCCGCACAGCAAGCTGAAGCCGGTGCCGGCCGCAAGTTCGCCCGCGAGCGCTTGGTCGAACCGCCGACCGCCCGGACCGAGCAGGAACAGCGGACGCGGCGGATCGGCGGCCTCCACCGCCGCGAACAGCGGCTCGGGCAGCATCAACATCCCGGCACCGCCCCCGTACGGTGCATCGTCGACCGTTCGATGCACATCGCCGGTCTGCTCGCGGGGGTCGTGCAGGCGCAGGTCGAGCAGGCCGTTCCCGCGGGCCTTGCCGAGCAGGCTCTCGCTGCAGAACGTGTCGACGAGCCCGGGGAACAGCGTGAACACGTCGACCCGCATCGTCACTCCCGGTCGTCGGCGGAGGGAGCGAACAGTTCGAACAGCCCGTCGGGCGGATCGACCGTGACGACGCCGTCGCGTAACTCGGTCACGAACGTGACCGGCACGAGGGCACCCGACTCGAGTTCGAGCAGATCGGCCGCCGGGTTGGCGACGACCGCCACGCAGCGGCCTCGCTCGGTGCCGTCCGCGTCGACGACTCGGGCGCCGACAAGCTGATGGATCCACAGGGCGTCGGCGTCGTCGATCGGCTCAGCGAGCATCGACTGACCGGTGAGCGCTTCGGCGGCTTCGCGGGTGTCGATGCCCGACAGATGCACCCGCCAGCGCTCGTTGGCCCGCGCCGACTGCTCGACCGTGCGCCACACGCCGGCGATCAACAGTCGTGCGCCCACCGCAGCACGCTCAGCTCGGTCCGTGGTGAGCGTGAGAAACACGTCCCCCCGGATCCCATGCGCCCGCCCCACCCGCCCCACCTCGAGCAACCCAGCAGATGCCGCCGATTCAGTCATGGGTATCAGTATTCCGAGTCCCGGAGTCAGATTGCGTCCTGGCAAGGCGCGGGAGGCCGAAGTTGCCTTTTCGGCAACGAGTGCCGATCCGCAACGCAGCCAGGGCGGAATCTGGCCCGGGAGTCAGTCGAGGAATTCGATGTCTATTTCCGCGTTGTCCTTGGCGGCCGCGGCACGGGCGACGGTGCGGATGCTCGACGCCGTGCGGCCACGCCGGCCGATCACGCGCCCGAGCTCGCCCGGCCCGACGCGGACGTCGAGACGGATCTTGCCGCCGTCGGAGACTTCTTCGACCGACACCGTGTCGGGGTCGTCGACGATCGACTTGACGATGTGGGTCAGCACCGCCACGGCGGTGGGCACGGTGCTGGTGCTGGCGACGTCGCTCACTTGGCGGCGGCGGCCGTGCCGCCCTGACGGGCGGCGTTGAACTCGTCCATCGCGCCCGACACCTGGAGCAGCTTGGCCACCCGCTCGGTGGGCTGGGCGCCCTGGCTCAGCCACTTGACGGCCTTGGCGTTGTCGACCGTGAGCCCCGACGGGTCCTGGAGCGGGTTGTAGTGACCGACGATCTCGAGGAACCGGCCGTCGCGCGGCGAACGCTCGTCGGCGGCGACGATGCGGTACTGCGGCTGCTTCTTCTTGCCGATCCGGGTGAGGCGCAGCTTGACTGCCATGTGAGGAGACTCCTGGTGCGAACGGGTGCGCGTCTAGTCAACGCAGCCGGGAAAGGTTATCGGGGGAAGGGCCCGCCGCCACCCGGCAGGCCGGGCATGCCGCCCGGGCCCATCATGGCTTCGAGTTCGGCCATGTCGGGGCCGCCGCGCAGGCCGCCGCCCAGGCCAGCAAGGCCGGGCAGGCCGCGCTTGGCTTTCTTGCCACCCATCCCACCGAAGCGCTTCATCATCTTCTGCATCTCGCCGAACTGCTTGACGAGCCGCGTGACCTCGGCCGGTTCGCAGCCCGATCCGGCGGCGATGCGAGCCCGCCGGCTGCCGTTGATGATCTGCGGGCGGGCCCGCTCTTCACGGGTCATCGAGTGGATGATCGCCTCGATCGGGCGTAGCTCGTCGTCGCCGATCTGGGCGTTCTTGAGCTCTTTCGGGATGCCGGGCATCATGCCGAGGATGCCCGAGAGCGGGCCCATCTTCTTGAGCGCCTGCATCTGCTCGAGGAAGTCGTCGAAGGTGAACGTGCCCTCCATCAGGCGGGCGGCGGCCGCCTCGGCCTGGTCCTGCTCGAAGGCCTCTTCGGCCTTCTCGA
>JAEZFY010000320.1 GCA_023417265.1 Actinomycetes bacterium
CTGGTGGTTTGGTCGTGCCAGGCAGCGACTCAGTGGAGATGCTCGAGGTTCGCGACGGGCGGTGCCAGGCACTCGCGGACGACCTCGAAAAGCAATCCGCGCAAGCTCCAGGCAGTCGTGGGCGACGTTCGTTGGGGGTGCGGGTGAGCTTCGCTGAGCGGCTCCGCCGCGAGACGGCTGGCGCGCACCGGGCGGCTGAGCGGGCTGCGGTGGTGGGCGACCTCCTCGGCGGCCGACTGGCGCTCGCCGACTACGTCTGCCTCGCTCGCCAGTACGTCGAGATCTACGCCACGCTGGAACGCCTCGAGACCAGCAACCGGGAGCCCAGCCTGGCGCCGTTCCTCCTCCCGGGCCTGCATCGCACGGCCGCGCTCCATGCCGATCTGGCGGCGCTCGCCGGAGCGCGCTGGGCCGACGACGTCGCCGTCCTGGCGGCCACCGACGCGTACTGCGCCCAGATCGACGCTTCGGTCGGCGAGTGCGCGGAGCTGCTGCTCGCCCACCACTACGTGCGCTACCTCGGCGACCTGTCGGGCGGCCAGGCGATCGGCCGGGCGCTGCGCCGCACGTACGGGTTGGCGGGGCACACGGGGACGGCGTTCTACCGCTTTCCGGCACTCGCCAGCCCGGAGACGGTCAAGGACGGTTACCGCGCGTCGCTCGACAGGCTCGAATGGGATGCGACCCGCCAGCAGCGCCTCGTCGACGAAGTCGCTGCGGCCTATCGGCACCACGCGGCGATCTTCGACCAACTCGACGCATACCGTGCCGAACGCGCCTTGTTGGCGTGACGGTTGCCGTCAGCGCTGACGGGCCGGCGGAAATCATCGACACGGCGACGCACCGTGGGCGTACAGTTTCGGTGCGTACACGGACGGATCGGCATGGCGGCCGGCTCCGTGGCGCGAGAGGAACCACGGAGCCGGCCCGAGGGCCCGGATGCGAGGCAGTGTGAGCCACATCCGGGTCCCGCTGGGCTCCATCGTGGCACGCTCGGCGCCCGGTTGGTAGGGGCGCTCGGGCACACGGACGGGCAGTTCACCGTTTGAACAGGAACTCGATCTCCGCCCAGCCGAGGTCGTCGCTGCCGAGCGAGCGATACGTGCCGACCACGTGCACCTCCACCTCGCGGACCCCGGCGCCGCCCTCGATGCCGTACTCCTGCTTGTCGGGAAGGTCCCTGAGGGTGACGTCGAACGTCGTACCGGTGTCGAACACGAGGTGCAGCTCGGCGGCCCGGGCGAAGTCCTTGAACCCGTCGACCGATCCGTTCCACACCGCGATCCGGCTCAGGTCGAACGGCTCGTCGAAGCGGACGACGAACGTCGGCTCGAGGTCGCTTGCCGGGGCGGTCCAACTCGTCAGCGTGTTGCCGTCGACGAGGTTGGCGACGGGCCGCTCGGGCACCTCCGAGGTGGCTGCGATCGAGATCGGCTGGAGCGGGGTGTAGCGCGGCTGGATCCGGCGCATCAGCGAGTCCTTGGCGTCGCCGATCTCACCGGTCACGCGCCCGCGTAGGTCGGGCGTGAAACCGACGACCAGCCCGGCCACGAGCAGCACACCGGCGACGATCGGGCGCAGCTTGGAGTAGACCGCAGCCAGCTTGCCGCCCGACCGGCGCCGCTTGGTCGTGCCGTCGCCGGCCTTCCACGGCCGTGCTCCGGCTGCCAGGGTCTTGCGCCGCCGATGGGGGATCAGGCGCTTCCACCATGCCCGCTTGGCGATCGCCGCGTCGCGCAGCGTGGTGCCGCAGCGGCTGCAGAAGTTGCGCGCCGGCGGGTTGCCCTCGCCGCAGGTCCCGCAGATCAGATCGCCGGGCAGGATCTTGCGGGTCGGCGGCTGGCGGGTCGGCTTCTTCGGCGCCGCCGGCAGGGTCGGCTTGACGGGGCCGGTTTCGCCCGGCTTGAGTGCTCCCAGCGCCCCGTCGCGTTCGAGCGGCGCACCGATCGTGGTTTCGCCGCGCGACGGCACCGTCGTGCGGGCCACGGTGCGCGGCTCGGACACCTCGGCAACTGGTTTCGGTGGCGCGGTCGCCCCGGTGGCGACGAGTGCAGCCGCGCCGAGTACGGCGACGGCCGGTTCGCGGGTCGCGGCATCCGATGGGGCATCGGCCCGGCCCTCGGCGTCGGCCGCGCCGCCGCGCTGGTTGCCCGGTCCGGCGGTGCCCGACGAAGGTCGGTCGGGCGCATCACCGCTGTCGGTCTGGTCAAGCGGCGCCTCGGCCGGCGAGTCGTCGCCGAGTCCACCAGCCGGTGGGGGCGAACCACCCGGACGTGGGCCACCAGTGGGAGGACCGCCGGCACCGGGCGGGCCGCCACTCCCCGGAGGGCCACCGGAACCGGGCGGACCGCCAGGACGCGGGCCACCACCCGGGGGGCCACCAGGACTCGGGGGACCACCCGAGCCGGGCGGGCCGGCACTGCCCGGAGGACCACCGGAACCGGGCGGACCGCCAGGACGCGGGCCACCACCGGGAGGACCACCGGCACCGGGCGGGCCCGCACTGCCTGGTGGGCCACCGGAACCGGGTGGGCCGGCCGGGCGCGCGCCACCGGGACCGAAGCCCGGCCCTGTCGTCGTCGGTGCCGGCTCGCGGACCTTTTCGCCGGGGGCGTAGACGTCGAGCGCGAGCGCGGTCTGGACCCGGCTCAGGAGGCTGCGCTTGCTGGGCGCCTCCTCGGGTTCCTCGACGGGTACCGGGGCGGCAGTGCGCTCGCCCGTCCACTCGAGAAATCCGCCACACGACCCGCAGAACGCGTCGGTGTCGACGTTCTGGAAGCCACACGTGGTGCAGGCGATCACGGCGCGCCGTCCTTCTCTCGCAGTTCGATGTCGACCGGCAGGTGCGCCGGCACGGCATCGCGGATCAGCGCTTGCAGACCGGCCCAGTTGACGCCCGTCACAGCGGGAACGTCGACCACGACGTGCACCGTGCGATCGGAGCGCCGGCGATGGCGGCGTTGCTCGTCGGTGGTCGGCGTGCGCGACGTGTGCACGGCACCCGGGTCGGCGACCTGGACGGCTCCGCCCGAGTAGATCGCGACCTCGTCGGCGAGGGCGTGCTCCGTGCCGCGCCGGGCGTAAAGGTCGGCCGCCGCGGCGACGAACCGCCGGCGCCGGTCGAGCGGCCAGTCCTCCTCGAGCGCCGTACCGACCCAGCCGGCGAGCCAGCCGACGAAGTCAGCGGGGGCGAGCAGCGGATCGACGTAGGCGTGCAAGCAGTCGAGCGTGATGACCGCCGGGGCGAGCACCTCGTCGAGCCCGCCGGTGAACGCCCGCAGGAACATGCTGTCCTGGTAGATGCCGGGGAGCTGAGAGACGATCGGCAGGCTCACCGGGAGCCCCACCACCGTGCCGCGCTGGCTGGCCGTCACGGGGCGCTGACCTTGACTTGGTGGGCGTACGAGAACACGAGGCTGTTGGCGGCGAGCTCGAGCCGGGTCGTCGCCTCGCCGCGTTCGCCGGTGACCGGGTTGGCGCCGAACAGACGCACATCCTCCACCACATCGACCCCGGAGACGGCCTGGAGCACACCGAACGCGTCGCCAGCCTGAGCGGGCCGGCCCCACGGCCAGCCCGAGCCGTCGGTGCCGCCGATCAACGGGTCGAAGAACCGGTGCAGCGCCGCCACGGCGTCGCCGCGGACGCGCTCGGGGTCGGCCCGCGGGGCGGCGCGCAGGCGGGCGACGACGGTGATGCCCTGGTAGCTCGGTGGCTCGACGTGGACGATCGAACCGATGATCCGGGCCGCTTCGAGCCGGGTTGCGATCTTCGCCAGTGACGCGTCGCTCGGCAACAGGTCTTCGAACTTGAGGGTGCCGTCGTGGCGGGCCGCGGCCGGCACCACGCACACCGTGACGTGCCCGGCGTCCTCGGCCGCTTGGGCCGGGATGCAGCGCACGCGGGCGACCTCGGGCGCGGCCTCGCGGGTGAGCAGTTCGAAGTCTTCGGCGGTGACGGCACGGCTGCGCGTGCGCAGCATCAACGGTCCGCGCACGCGCGCCTCGCTGACCGCCTCGGCGTCGACCCCACCGCTCGCCGGATGCCGATTGGTGACCTCGCGGACGAACGGGATCGACGACTTGAGCGTCTTCACCGCGCGGGCGGCGACGTTGCCGGCGGCGCCCCCGCCGAGCGCGTGCTCGCGGATCCGCACCGGGGCGCGCGCCGGGGGGACGGCCCCGTAGCTGCGGGTGCTGCCATCCTCGAGCCGTACGACCGGGGCGAATTCGAGTTCGCCGGCGGCCGTGTCGAGGATCACGACGCGGTCCCCCGGGCCGTACTCCACGAAGCTGTCGACGATCCGCCAGGCCTCCCACCCGTCGTCGCCGCCGACCTCGACGACCGCCTCGCGGCCGACGTCGACCACCGGTCCGCTGAGCCGGAAGCGCTGCCCCGGCTGCCCGGTCGACTCGCCCAGCGGTTCGACGGTGATCCGTTCGCAGTGCGCGCCGGCGACGCTGCCGCCGACGGTGACCGCGGCGAGGCCGTGCACGATCGGCGACGACGTGTATCCCGGTTGCCCGTCGCGGGCGACGACGACCCGGCCGCGCACCCACCCGGCACGCTCGCCGTCGACGAGGTGCTCGACGTGCCCGGCGGGCAAGTGCAAGACGATGTCGCCGCGCCGGTTGAGACCACCGGTCTCGTCGTGCTCGAGCTCGCACGGCTCCCATTCGGTGCCGTTCCACGCCTCCCACACGAGCGGCGGATCGGTCGGGTCGACGCCGACCCCGTCGATCTCGCAATCGAAGCGCAGCGCGATCGCGTTGCCGGGTGCGGCCCGGTCGAGACCCACGTAGAGCAGATCGCCGGGCTGCGGGGCGTCGCTGAAGGCGGGCACGTCGGTGCCGACCTTGAGCTGGTCGAAGCGGGCGCGTCCCGACTCGGCGTCGGCGGCGCGGGTGACCACCCGGGCGAGTTCGACCGGCACGAGGGTGAGGTCACCCAGTGTGGTGAACACCACCGACTCGTGCTGACCGCTGCGCAGGGTGGCCGCTTTCGTCCCGGCCGGCACGATCAGTGTCGCGGTTGCCGGGGCCGACAGCCAGAACGTCAGATCGGTGCACGCAGCCGTGGCCGGGAACAGGCGGATGCCGATCAACTCGAGGAACTTGACGTACAGCCGGTCGGGCACCCGGTTGAGCCGGTACAGCAGTTGGTCGGTGATGAACGCGAACGCTTCGATCAGGGTGACGCCGGGGTCGGACACGTTGTGATCGGTCCATCCCGGGCAACGGTCCATCACGAGCCGTTTGGCGTCGTCGACGAGGTCCTGGAAGCGGCGGTCGTCGAGGTGCGGGGCAGCGATCGCCATCAGTAGTCACTTCCGTCGTCGGGGATCGTGTAGAAGGGAAAGACGAGGTTGCGCATGTCGTTCGTGCGCTTGACCGCGTAGACGATTTCGACGTTGAGGCGCGCCCGTTCGATCGGGTCGGGCCGCACGATCACGTCGCAGACGTCGATGCGCGGTTCCCATTGGCGCAGCGCGTTGCGGACTTCGAGCGCCAGCTCGGCAGCGGTCGAGTGGTCGGCGGAACGGAACACGAAGTCGCGCATGCGGCTGCCGAAGCGCGGCCGCATCGGCCGTTCGCCGGGGTACGTGAGCAGGATGATCTGGATCGCCTGTTCGAGCTCTTCGGTGCTGGCGACCATCGCGATGCCGCCGTGGTCGTCGACGCCGGGCGGGAACGCCCAGCCGACACCGACGAAGTCGTGGCGGGCGGGGTCGGGGGCGTGGCTGTTCATCGTCGTCCTCAGTTCAACTTGATGCTCAGACCGCTCAGCTCGACGGGGCCGCTGCCGCCGTCGATCTTCACGCCGGTACCGCCCTTGAGGGTCAGCGATCCGGGCGCGGCGGCCTCGACGGTGACCGACCCGGCGCTCTTCACGCTCAGCGAGCCACCCGCGCCCGCCTGCTCGATGGTGATGCTGCCGCCCGAGCCGTTCTGCTTGATCTCGATCGCGGCCGGCGGTGTGGTCGAGTCGCACAGGATCGTCAGGGTCTTGGCGACCTCGTCGTAGCGGAACATGATCTTGTCGTCGGCCGTACCGATCGTGACCCCCGACTTCGACGGCGGCAGCGCGCCGTCGCCGTCGTCGTCGATCAGGATCTTGTGGCCGAGCCGGCTGACGATGCCGCGCTTGACCACCATCCCGCCGGGGATGCCTTGCTTCACCGCGTCCCCGCCGAGCTCGAGTTCGGTCTCGCCGTTTGCCAGCCCACCCAGCACGTAGGCGCGGCGGACGTCGCCGAACTCGAACCCGACGAGGACTTCGTCGCCGACCTCGGGCACCACCACGGTCCCGTAGGCGGCACCCAGGCCCGGCATCACCACGCGGGCCCAGTCGGTCACGAAGTCGGACGACAACCACGGCAGGGCGACCTTGACCCGATACATGCCGCCGTCGTCGATGTTGTCGGTCACCAGACCGGGCACGAGCCCGTCGATCAGTCCGCGTTGGCGCCGGTCGAGGCGTCCGGCGGTGAGCAGGCCGTGCAGGGACCGGTCGTGGCGGCCGCTCACGTCGAAGCGCACGTGATAGCCCTCCGTGACGTCGAAGGAGTGCCGCGCGCTGGTGACGTACCAGTCGCCGGCGAACGCCGCGGGCACGTTGGCGAGCGTCACCTTGGCGCCGGCCACGACACCCGGTGTGGCCAGACACTCGCCTTCGGCTTCGGCGAACGTGCTGGCGACGTGCTCGGCCATTCCGGCGGCCACGGCGTCGGCCGACGACTGGGCGTTCGAGCCGCTGGCGAGCGGGCGATCGACCACGGTGTAGGCGTCGTCACTGGCCCCCAGGAAGCTGGGGAGGAACGGGATCGACGGCAGGGCCGGCAGGGCGAGCGGCCCGCCATAGGCGTTGGCGAGCGCGACCGGGTCGGCGTCGACGTCGGCGGTGTGGGTCGCGAGGGCGGTCTTGCCGGAGACGACGGCGACGTTCTCGGGGTCCCACACGCGAACCTCGGCCTCGCCCATCAGACCGCTCGACGACACGCGCGGGCGCAGCCAGCGCAGGTTCTGTCCGAACGTGAGCGTCGGCGTGCCGAGCCCGAGTGCCGATCCGGCGGCATCGGCGAGCGCGCCGAGCGCGCCGCCGGCGGGCATGCCGGGGGCCGGCCGGAAGTAGAACTCGCCGTCAGCGACCCCGGTTTCGTAGCCGATCTCCTGGGCCCGTCCGCGCAAGAATTCCCAGTCGGTCTGGGCGACTTGGGCGACGTAGGCGTGGGTGACGTCGGGGTCCTGCACGTCGCCGATCGTGAGGTCGGCGTCACCGGCGACGCGGCGGGCGATCCCACCGTCGGTCTCGTTCAGGAACGTCCGGCTGCGGCGCGCGCGTTGGAGGCGGTGCGAGTGCTCGAACCCGCGCACGATCGTGTAGCGAACGACGTGGTCGTAGTCACCTTCGATCGAGGTCACCTCGCCGACGATCAGGTCCGGCGCGCCAGGTCCGCTGCCGACGCTGACCGTGACCTCGGTGCCGATGTCGAGCATCGCCAGGTCGAGCACGTCGCCGTCGCTGTCGAGGAACGTCAGCTCGAACATCCCCGGACGGAGCACGCTCTGGTCGACCACGGTGCGTACCAACTTGTCGGCGGCGATCGGGTTGAGGGGCACACCGAAGCCGATGCTGATCGACGGCGTGACGGCGCCGACCTCGACCGGTTCGGTGATGCTCATCGGCGCTCCGCGGCGGCGAGCTCGCGCAGCTCGTCGGGCGCCGGGAGGTAGACGACGTCGCCGGGCCGCACCGCTGACGGGTCGTCGATGCCGTTCACGTCGGCGATCGCCCGCCACGCGTTGGGCGTTCCGAAGGTGTGCGTGGCGATCGACATCAAGCTCTCGTCGGCGAGCACGACGTGGCGGTTGCGCCCGGGCCGCCCGCCCGATGTCGGGTTGGTCATGCTGAGCGGGCTGGGCGACTCCTTCAGCGTGAGATTGCATTCGGCCAACACCGGGATCCCGTCGGAAGTGACGCGCAGATAGTTCACGTCGACCTTGGTCATCTGCGCCGTGATCATGAACCCGACGCTCGGCGGGCCCCACTGGACGACGAGGTCCGGCGGCTTCGACGACGTCAAGCCGATCGCGCTCATGATGGCGCTGGTGACCGCGCCGAGCAGTCCCGATGCGGGCGACAGCCAGTTGAGGAGGTTGTCGCACATCAGCTTGCACTCGGGGCCGACGAGGCGCGCTTTCTGGATCGTGATCGTCATCGGGTCGGTGCCGTGGAAGAGCGCTCCGAGCGAGCCGGCGGTGGTGCCGGCCATCGGGCTCGACCCGCTCGCCGAGGCGCCCCGCGGGCGCCCCCCGGCGGCCTGCTCGCGGGTGACCTTGATCGACTCGGGGTTGTAGTCGAACAGCACGAACTCGGCGGGCATGAGCATCTTGAAGATCTTCAGGCGGTCAGTCATCGAGGAACCCTTCGTGGATCAGTTCGAGCGTTTCGAGTGCCACCGCTTTGCCGGTGGCGTCGAGCTGCGGGCCTTTCCAGGCCGACGGCAGGGCGTTGCGCAGCGTCCACGTGGCGACCTCGCCGCGTGTGGCGTCGCGCAACGTGATCGTCGCCGTGCTCTCGGTCGCCGAGCCCGTGACCCAGCCGTCGCTGATCACCCGCTCGAGCCAGCCTTTGGTGGTGGCCCAGTCGCCCACGGTCATCGCCCGGGTCAGCGTCACCGCCGTGTACTTGGCCCGGTTGGGCAGGTTGGTGGTCCAGGCGTGCTGGCCGAGCTCGTTGATCTTGATCGTGTCGAACGTGACCGTGAGGCCCTTGCAGCTCGACCACGACCCGAGGCTGTAGCCGTCGACGATGACGTCGAAGCGCATCGCCAGCCCGAGCTTGGCGTCGACCGTGAGCGACATCGCGTCACTCGTTCTCGAGGAAGCCCATGTGGGCCAGCTCGAGCGTTTCCAGGGCGACCCGGTTGCCGGTCGCCTCGAAGCCGCTGACGCTCCACTTGGTGGGGATCACGTGGCGGAGCGTCCACTTGAGCACGGTCGCCTTCTTGGCGTCCTGCAGTTCGATGCTGCCGGACTGCACCTCGAACCCGAACGAGTTCGAGTTGAGCCAGTCCTGGACCGACTTGGTGCCCTTCGACTCGGCGGCCCGCTCGAGCTTGATCGTCGAGTACTTGGTGACCCCGGGGAAGTACCAGCGTTCGTTGTCGTTGTCGCCGGCCCGGTACTCGCACACGTCCCAGGCGACGTCGAGTCCGGAAACCTTCGACCAGCTCCCGAGGTCGTACGGGGTGTTGTCGATCTTGACGAGGAAGCGCATCGCCAAGCCGAGCGTGGTGTCAGCTGCGATTGGCATGGTGGGTCCCTCCTGCGGGTTCGGTGGCGGATGGTCCGGGGGCGGTCGGTGACATGGGCGTGGGTCTCATCGGGCGTCGGCCAGCGAGCCGTTGCGCTCGCGGTCGACGAGCAACTCGGTGCGCAGCTCGCGACGCATGCGGCTGTACAGGCGGCGGGTCAGCGAGTCGAGGTCGAGGTCGGGCGCGGCCGCGAACACCCGGCGCGCCATCAGCTCGTCCGCGTTGTGCGATTCGGCGTCGGCGGCGAGGCGGGCCACGCCGGCGCCGAGGGCCGCGCCGGCCCCCGCCGCGAGCAGTCCGCCGCC
>JAEZFY010000010.1 GCA_023417265.1 Actinomycetes bacterium
GACGGCGCCCATGCCGCCACGGCCGGCGGCGCGGTGGCTGGCGGCACACCGCCGCGCACCCACAGCAACAACAGCGCGAGCGCGTGCTTGCACGGTTGCCGGCGGCTCGGGCACGAGCAGCGCCACGCCGGGCCGGCACCGTCGAGCGTGTGGTCGACCATCGTGTCGTACGGTTCGCGGCCCGAGCCGAGGCAGCGGCCCCACAGGGCGCGCGCGTCGCACCCGGTGGCCAGCCAGCGGCGAGCCACGGCGAGCGGTTCGGCAGCGGCGAGCGCGGGCGGCCCGGGGGCCACCGCCGCCACCTGCTCGACCGTCCACGGCGCGTCCACGCGAGGCACGGTACTCAGCGGGTGTCACGCGCAGATCGCCCGGTGTGGCGAGTTCAGCGGGTTGCCAGGCCGCCGGTGAGTGTGCTGAGGAACTCGGCGACGGCGCTGGTGCCGGCCAGGCGGAAGCGGGCCACCGAGTCTCCCGGCCCGACGCGCACGGAGATGTCGCCGGGACCCATCTTCGTGAACGCGTCCTCGTCGGTGCGGTCGTCGCCCAGGAACACGAGCGTCTTCGCCTGCACCCGCGCCGCCAGTTCGAGCAGGGCGGTGCCCTTGTCGGTGGCCCGGACGAGCACTTCGACGACGTCGTGACCGGCTTTCACGGTGACGCCGGGAACCGCGACGGCCGTCGCCACCAGCGCCCCGACGGCGTCGGGAACACCCGGGCCATGGGCCTGCCGAGTGTGCAAGACGACCGACGCCGGCTTGTACTCGAGCCAGGCGCCGTCACCGCACGCGTCGACCGCGAGGCGGCCGAGCCGCACGAGCTCGTCGTAGACGTCCTGCTCGTCGTTCGACAGGGCCAACCGGTCGTCGCCGTGAACTTCCAGCCCGTGGCTCCCGATCACGTACACGCCGGGAGGGAAGTCGAGCAGCTTGCGCAGGCTCTCCAGCGAACGCCCGGACAAGAGCGCCACCGGCGCGTGCTCGGCGAGCTCACCGAGTAAGCGGTCGACACCAGCGGTGAGCGCCGAGTGCTCGACGTGGTCGACGAGCGGAGCGAGCACGCCGTCGACGTCGAACGCGAGCACGGCCCCCGGTACGTGCTGGCCCACCAGCGTGGCGAGGTCGTCCGGCTCGATCGGCGTCGTCACAGCGACCATGTTGGCAGGCCGGCTGCCGCCGACGGAGACCACCCCGGGTTACGACGCGGGCGCGGTCAGGAGCGCACCGAGGAACCCTGCCGCCCACCGATGCACGTCGTGAGCGCGCAGCGCCTCGCGCATCGCGCCCATCCGTTGGCGCCGTTCGTGACGATCCATCGCCACCGCCCGGTCGATCGCGTCGGCGAGGGCGACGGTGTCGTGAGGGTTGACGAGGAGCGCCTCGCCGAGCTCGTCGGCGGCCCCCGTGAACTCCGACAGCACGAGCACGCCGTCGCCATCGGTGTGGGCCGCGACGTACTCCTTGGCGACCAGGTTCATGCCGTCCCGGATGGGGGTCACCAGCATGACGTCGGCGGCACGGTAGAGCGAGACCAGCTCGTCGAGCGGGAGCGTGTTGTAGATGTAGTGCACGGCCGGGAAGCCGAGCCGGGCATGGCGTCCGTTGATCGCGCCGACGAGCTGCTCGATCTCGTGGCGCTCCTCCTGGTACTGCTCGACCCCTTCGCGGCTGGGCGTGGCGACCTGCACCATCACGTGGCGCGACGGGTCGAGCCGGCCGGAGTCGAGCAACTCGCCGATCGCCCGCAAGCGGTTGCCGATGCCTTTCGTGTAGTCGAGCCGGTCGACGCCGAGCAGGATCACTTCCGGATCACCCAGCCAGGTGCGCAGCTGGGCCGCGTGACGGCGCGCTTCGCGTCCGCTGGCGGCCAGCTCGAGCTCGTCGACGTCGATCGAGATCGGGAAGTGCCCGGCGCGGGCTTCGCGTCCGTCGGGCAGGGTGAGCACACCCGGCGCCGACTCGAGGGCCCCGCCGAGACGCTCGGCGGCGAGCACGAAGTTGCGCGCCCCGAGCTCGCGTTGGAAGCCGATCACGTCGGCGCCGAGCAGGCCTTCGACGATCTCGGTGCGCCACGGCAGGCGCTGGAACAGCTCGATCGGCGGCCACGGGATGTGGTCGAACCAGCCGATCCGCAAGTCCGGCCGGCGGGCCCGCAGCATGGCCGGGACGAGCTGGAGGTGGTAGTCGTGGAGCCACACCGCGGCGCCGTCGGGGGCGATTGCCGCGATCCGCTCGGCGAAGCGCTGGTTCACCGCCTGATAGGCGTCCCAGTCGGTGGTCTGGAAGCCGGAATCGCGGATCGCGTCGTGGTACAGCGGCCACAGGGTGTCGTTCGAGAAGCCCTCGTAGTAGCCGGCCACGTCGTCGGCGCTGAGCGCGACCGGGTACATGTCGACGCCGAGCTCGTGGATCGGATCGTCGGGGCCGTCGACCTCGCCGGTCCATCCGACCCAGCTGCCGCCGGAGCGCTGCACGGTCGGCAGCAAGGCCCGCACGAGCCCGCCCGGGCTGGCGGTCCAGCCGCCCTCGGCCGTGCGGGCGACGGGCAACCGGTTGGCGGCGACCACCAGCGGCCGGTCGATCGGACCGGGTGGGCTCGCCATGCCGGCGACCTTACCTGCGTGCGTCGGACGGTCTGCCGTAGCGGTCTTGCGGCGGGGCATGACGAAGGCCATGGGCCGGCAGTACCCACTCCCGTCGCGCCCGTACCGACCGCCAGCCGACCTCGCCGCGGCCCGCGGCGCGTTACGAGGCGAGTTCGAACGTCAGCTGTTCGCCGGCGGGGTCGGGGCGGTACACCCGCGGGGTGCCCGTCCATGGCACGTAGTTGTCCATGAACACCCACGTCCGGCGATGGATCGCCGAGGGCCCGTAGCCACACAGCGCCGACTTGTGCTGCGGGCACGGGTAGCCCTTGTTGGTGTCGAACGACCAGTGCGGATAGTGCGTCGCCAGCGCCCGCATCTCGCGGTCGCGCACCACTTTGGCGAGGATGCTCGCGGCGGCCACCGACAAGCAGTTGCGGTCGGCCTTGACGCGCATCTCGACGTGTTCGACGCACGGCGAGACGAAGTTCCACTTGCCGTCGCACACGGCCACGGTGGGCGTGACGGTGAGCCCCGCCACGGCCCGCTGGCACGCCAGTTTCTGGGCCGCCGTCATACCCAGCTCGTCGCACTCGGCCTGGCTCGCGGCGCCCACCGACCAGCTCACGCACCAGCCGGCGATGCGCTCGAACAGGCGCTCCCGGTCGGGTTCGGAGAGCAGCTTCGAGTCGCGCACGCCGAGCACGCGCTTGTCGCGGGGCAGGATCGCCGCGCCGACCATCAGCGGGCCGGCCCACGAGCCGCGGCCGACCTCATCGATGCCGACCACCGTGTCGTGCCCGGCGGCCCACAGCTCCTGTTCGATCCGCCGCGTCGGCGCCTTGCCAGCCACCATCGCTCACCGACTCTAATGAGGCGATGGAGATCTCGACCGCCGCAATCGCCGCGCTGACGGCCACCGAGGAGGAGCGTTTCCGGTCGAGCCACCGACGCTCGGCCACGCTCGCCGAGCACGCCGCCGAGCACCTCGCCGGTGGGGTGCCGATGGCTTGGATGACCCGCCTGCCCGGGCCGCACACGGTGTTCTTCGAGCGCGCCGAGGGCGCCCGCATCGTGGATGTCGACGGCAACGAGTACGTCGATCTGTGCCTCGGCGATACCGGGGCGATGACCGGCCACGCGATCCCGGCGGTCGCCGCCGCGGTCGCGGCCCGCGCCGCGACAGGCATCACGACGATGCTGCCGTCCACCGACGCGGCGTGGGTCGGCGACGAGCTGGCGCGCCGGTTCGGGCTGCCGCTGTGGCAGCTGGCGATGACCGCCACCGACGCCAACCGGTTCGCGCTCCGGCTGGCCCGCGCGGCGACCGGGCGCCAGAAGGTGCTCGTGTTCGACTGGTGCTACCACGGCACCGTCGACGAGACGCTCGTCGTGCGCGGCCCGGACGGCACCGCGCGTCCTCGCCACGGATCGCTCGGCGCGCCCGTCGACCCGTCGCTGACGACGGTGGTCGTGCCGTTCAACGACGTCGACGCGCTCGCCGCCGCACTCGCCCCCGGCGACGTCGCCTGCGTGCTCGCCGAGCCGGCGTTGACGAACATCGGCATCGTGCTGCCCGAGCCCGGTTTCCACGACGCCCTGCGGGCGCACACCCGCGACACCGGCACGCTCTTGCTGCTCGACGAGACGCACACGATCTGTTGCGGCCCGGGCGGGGCCACCGCGGCGTGGGGTCTCGAACCCGACCTGCTGGTGATCGGCAAGCCGATCGGTGGCGGCGTGCCGGCGGCCGCCTACGGGATGACCGAGGCCGTGTACGCGGCGCTCGCCCCAGTGTTCGCCGACGACTCGATCGACGTCAGCGGGATCGGGGGCACGCTCACCGGGAACGCCTTGTCGCTGGCGGCGGTGCGGGCGACCCTGACGCACTGCCTCCGCCCGGAGGACTTCGCCGTGGCGATCCCGCTCGCCGAACGGTGGGCTGCGGGCGTGCGTGAGGCCTACACCACGGCCGGTCTCGACTGGAACGTCCAGCAGCTCGGCGCGCGGGCCGAATACTGGTTCTCGACGCCGCCCCGCGACGGCGCCGCGGCGGCAGCGGCGAGCCGCAGCGACCTGGACGCGCTCTTGCACCTGTGGTGCTTCAACCGCGGCGTGCTGCTGACGCCCTTCCACAACATGGCGCTGTTCAGCCCGGCCCACACGCCCGCCGACGTCGACGTCCACACCGAGGTGTTCGCGGCGGCCTTGGCGGCGCTGGCGAGCGCCAGCGAGTAGCCGGCCGCACCTACACGGCGGTGACTGGCGACGCCGGGGCTGGCCACAACGCCTCGCCCGACGGCGCCGCCGACGACCAACCGAACGCCGACAGCTCGACCGGCGGCCCGGTCTGTTCCCACAGGACGGCCGGCCGCTCACCGTGCCAGCGGACGCCCAGCGACACGGTCGAACCCGGCCGCGTCGGCACGCCGTAGACCTCCCACGACTGACCCAGCCAGCCGGCCGGCCACCCGGCCGGCAGCACCGCGCCGTCACGGGCAATGACCTGCTCCACCCAGGGCA
>JAEZFY010000033.1 GCA_023417265.1 Actinomycetes bacterium
CCGTGGACGGCACCCCCGCCACCCGCCCGTCCGAGCGCCGACACCCGCGCTGCGCAGGCCGAACTCGACGTGCTGCTCGACAAGATCTCGGGGTCGGGCCTCGACTCGTTGACGGCCGCCGAGAAGCGCCGTCTCAACGAGTTGTCGAAGCAGCTCCGCGGCTGACGCGAGCGACCGACCGGAGCTCAAGTCCGGGCGCCGCAAGGCCGAAAGGTTGGGCGTGACTTCGGCCGGTGAACTTCGGGGACGACTCGGGATGACGCACTTCCCGATCGAGCGCGCAGCGACCTCGTTGGTGTCCCACCGCACCCCGCACACCGCGCTCGTCGTCGTCGTGCGGCCCGATCAGCCCGACGCGACGGTGATCGCCCACGACGACCACATCGGCCTCCGCGCCGCCGTGCGCGTGGCGGCGACCGCCGGCAACACGCGGGCGTGGCGCAACCTCGGCCCGTGGATCGAGCGCGCCGACGTCGGTGCCCTCCCGGCCGTGATCAATCTGGCCGCCAAGCGCGACCGCATTCGCGCCTGTCACATGGGCGGGATCTATGTCGGCGATCGGATGGCGGCGGTGGCGTTGTGGTTCACGCGTCGCGAGCGCGACACCGCGGCCGCGCAGGCATACCGCAACGACACGTTCTCGGTGCTGCGCGTCGCCGCCGCACCCGACGGAGCGTCGACCGACCCGGTCGTCGACGCCGTCGAGTCGAGCGCCCCAGCCCACCCGGGCATGCTCCCCCGCTGACCGGTAGAAAAAGGACTCTCCTGCCGTACGGCCGGGCTAGGGGTTGGCGGCGAGGCGGCGCGCACGCAGTGGCGCGGTCCACGCGGCGACGAGCAGCGCGGCGGCGATCACGGTCGCCGCGTTGGCGAGCATGTGGAAGCCCCACGACTGCTTCACGAACCCCGACGCGAAGGCCGCCGCCGCGCCGCACAGGCTGAGGGTCAGGTCGCCGGCTCCCTGAACCTCGACGCGGCTCGCCTCGGGAACTGACGCGGTCAGCAACGTCGCCCCGGCGATGAGGCACACGCTCCAGCCGACACCGAGCAGGAACAGCCCGACGAACATCAGCGCCGGAACATACCCGGCGACCACCGACGACACCGTTCCGGTGGCGAGCACCAGCGCACCCAGCTCGATCGCTCGCCGCGTCCCGACCCGGTCGACGAGCCGGCCGATCACCGGCGCGAGCCCGAACATGCCGACGATGTGCACGGCGATCACGAACGCCGACAGGTCGGAGTGGCCGTGGTCCTTCATGTGCGGCGGGGTCATCGTCATCACCGCCACCATTGCCGCCTGGCCCCCCGCCATCGCCGCCAGACCGAGCGCCGCGCCCGGTGAGCGGCGTACGACGGTGGCCGAGCGGCGCACTTGGCGCAGCGGGCGCAGGCGTTCGGCGTGCGGATCGGTGCCGCCCGCGTACACCAGCGGGTCGGGCCGCAGGAGCACCGTGCAGGCGAACGCGCTGAGGGCCATCAGGGCCGCGGCGAACAGAAACGGGCCGACGTACTGGTCGAACCCGAGCCACTTCCCGAAGCGCTGCTCGAGCGGGGCGAACACCGGGCCGATACCGGCCCCGATCGTGCCGACCCACACCACCGCGGCGATCGCTCGGGCGCGTTCGTGCGGCGCTGCCAGGTCGGCCGCGGCGTAGCGCGACTGGAGCGTGCCCGCCTGGCCGGCACCGAACACGAACATTCCGACGATGAACAACCAGAACCAGCGCAGCTGCCCACCGCTGCCGGCCACCAGTGCTCCGACGGCACCGGCGGCGAACGCGAGGGCGAGGCCCGGGCGCCGCCCGCGCCGGCGTTGGTGGGCGGCGAGTGGCACCGCTGTCAACGCCGAGCCGAGCGTGAACGACGCCCCGGCGAGGCCGGCGAGACGGTCGGACCCGAGCAGATCGGAGGCCAGCAGCGTGACCACCGCGATCGCCCCGGCGACCGCTGCCTGCCCGGGGACGACGCTGACCCGGAGGGCGTTGACCGTGCGCCGCTGGACCGCGGCGACCTCGCTCACGGCCGACTGGCCGACCGGGCGACGCCGGCCGCTGCGTAGGCGGCCCGGGCCCGCTCGCGCAGTTCCTGCGCACCGCGGCGCAACATGTCCGCTTCGAGGGTGAGCAGATCGGCTGCGTCGTCGTTCGACGAGGCGAAGAAGTGCCGGGCCGGGGCGGCACTCGCCGGGCCCTCGATCGTTTCGAACCACAGCAGCTCGGAGCGCCACCCGACGTGGCGCACGCGCCGATCGTCCTCACCGAGCCGCGCGCACACCTTGCCGAGCGATTCCGGGTTCTTGGCGAGTGTCACCGCGACCACGTCGGCGATCCGGTCGGCGTTGCGGCGTACCCCGACTTCGAGCCGGCGCAGCGGGAAGTGCGACACGACGCCGAGGACCGCGGCGGCCAAGCCCATCAAGCCGGTCGACCAGAGCACCAGCTCGAACTCGGATTCCCACGCCAATCCGGCGACGATCATCACCACCGCGACACCGCCGACGGTGATCCAACCGGACAGCTTGCGGGCTCGCGCGAGCACGACCATTCCC
Source organism: Actinomycetes bacterium (assembly GCA_023417265.1). Classification (GTDB taxonomy): domain Bacteria; phylum Actinomycetota; class Acidimicrobiia; order Acidimicrobiales; family Ilumatobacteraceae; genus Ilumatobacter. The sequence continues at coordinate 2,552 of JAEZFY010000033.1, forward strand.
GAGGTCACCCAGTGTGCGTCGTCGGCCCACAAGTGCCCCATCTCGTGTGCGCAGATCGCTTCGATCTCGTCGCGGGGGAGCTTGTCGCAGCCCTCGGTGAGGATGAGGATCCGTTCCCGGCTCGTGCGCACCGACAGCGCGTTGGGGACGTCCTCGGGCACCACCCACACGGCCGGGGCGGGCCGGCCCATTCCGATCGCGAGACCTTCGGCGATGTTGATGAAGCGGCGGTGGCGCACCCGGTCAGCCGGCTCGGCGCGCACCTCGTGGAGCACCTGGCGACCGGCCCCGCGCCAGTAGAAGAGGAACACCCCGAGTAACGACAACACCACGACGGAGACCGCGATCACGGCTGCGCCACCCGGCGCCCACCTCCAGATCGGCACGTCGGCGAACTCGGTGTCGCCCCAGAAGCTCCAGAACCGGGCCACCGCCACGAACCCGAGCAACACCAGCCCGGCCACGCTGAGCCCGAACACGGCGGTGCCGAACAGGCATGCGACGACCGCCGAGATGCGCGCCCAGCCACGCCGCCGAACGAGATCCACCGGGCGTCGCACGGGAGCGTCGGGCACCGGCTGCACGGCCGGAAAGCTACCCATCCGAACCGGTCTGCGTGCGGCTCCGGGCCGTGCCCAGGCGAAGCCTCGGCACGCCGATCGTGGTGCCCACGATGGGTATGGTGAGCGGGCGTGACCCGACTGGCTGGTGTTCTCGGGGAGGCCGTCATCGCACGCGCCAACCACCCGGCCGTCGACCCGCGCCCGGCCGAGCTGGCACGTCGTGGGCACTGACGTGCGACGCAGGTCGTCGAACTCGGTCGCCGGGCTGCTCAACCGGGCCGCGCTCGTCTTCGCCGTGGGTGTGTTGCTGGTGGCGGTCGCGGCGGCAGTCGCGGTCCTGATCATCCGAGACGCCCACGCCGACGTCGCTGACCGGCTGGACCCGCTCGAACTGTTGCACGCCGAGCTACTCCAAGAGATGACCGACGCCGAGACGGCGAGCCGCGGCTACGCCCTGACGCGTGACGAACAGTTCCTGGAGCCTCTACGCCTGTCACGCATCGAGCATCCGCGCCTGGTCGCCGAGCTCCTCCGGTTGAGCGCATCAGACCCGGCCCTGTCGACCCAGGTGCGACTCGAGACCGACGCCGCTCAGCGCTGGCTCGACGACTACCTCGACCCGACGCTCGCGGCGATCGACGCCGGCATCACCGCCGACCAGTACGTCGCCGAGCGCTTGCGCGGCAAGCTCCTGTTCGACGACTTGCGCAGCGAGCACGCCGCGACCCAGCTCCTCATCGACGTCCGCCAAGACGAAGCTCGCGACCGAGTCGGGCGCGCCACCGCAGTCGGGTTCCTGGTGACCTTCGGCACGGTGGCCGCAGTGCTCGTCGCCGGCCTGTTGCTCGCACGCCGAGCCCGGAGCGCACTCCTCGATCCGCTCGACGAGCTGGTGTCTGGGATCGCTCGGTTGCAAGCCGGCGACCTGTCCGCACGCGCACCCGAACGAGGGCCGACGGAAGTGCGCGCGGTGGCCGCCGCCACCAACCAGTTCGCCCGCTTACTCGAGCACTCAGCCGCCCTCGACGATGCACGGGCGGTCAGCGACCAGCTCGTCTCGGACGTCGCCGCCAAGATGCGTGAGCACATCGAAACCCCGCAGCTGTTGGCGGCCACCGTCGACGTGCTCGGACCGGCCTCGGGCTGCGACCGAGTGCTCGTGCTCGGTGCCGACGACGGTCGGCGCCCGGGAGCGATCTTGGCGGAGTGGGTTCAGCACGGGACCGACGCATTCGGGATCGGCACGCAACTCGCGTTCCCCGACTCGTTCGTCGGCACCGTCGTCGCTCACGTGGCGACTGGCGCGACCTGGGCACTCGACGACGCCTCGGCGCACGACACCCACGATGCCCTTGCCGCCGACAGCGTCAGCTTCCTCGAGCAACACGGCGTGCGTTCGTTGCTGGTTGCCCCGATCCGGGTTGCCGGCCGCGCCCGCGCCGTGCTCGCCCTGCTGTGCTCTGGCCAGCGCACGTGGTCTGAGATCGAGCATTGGATGGCGCGCGCGCTGGCCACCGAACTCGGGAGCGCGATGCGGCTCGGCGATCAGTTCCACGCCGAGCGGTCGATGGTGCGCGAATTGCAGCGAATCGACGCCGCCAAGTCGGACTTCATCTCGTCGGTTTCGCACGAGCTGCGCACACCGTTGACGTCGATCTTGGGCTACACGGAACTGCTCCTCGACGGCGACGTCGGTGAGCTCACCGCCCGCCAGCACTCGATGACCAGCGTCGTCGACCGCAACGCCCGCCGGCTCCTGTTGCTGATCGACGATCTGCTGACGATGTCGCGGATCGAGTCGGATCGGCTCGTGATCACACCGGCGGCCACCCGGGTCGCAGACCTCGTCGACGGTGTCGCCGAGACGATCCGGCCGCTGGCCGCGGCGGCCGGCCTGACGCTGCAGGCCGATGCCGGCATCGCAGGACTGACGGTGTGGGCCGACGCGCGCGCGCTCGAGCGGGCGCTCCTCAACGTCACGTCGAACGCAGTCAAGTTCACGCCGCCCGACGGCACCGTGACGATCACCGCGCAGGACGTCGACGATGGCGTGCAGATCACCGTCGCCGACACCGGGGTCGGCATCCCCGAGGACGAGCAGGCCCAGCTCTTCACCCGCTTCTACCGCTCGACGACCTCACGCGAGCTCGCCATCCCGGGCACGGGGCTCGGGCTGGCGATCGTCCGCCACATCGTGGAGGCGCACCACGGCACGGTCGCCTTGAAGTCTCGCCCCGGGGAGGGCACGTCGGTAACGTTGTGGTTGCCTGGCGGGCCCGGACCAGAGGAGTGAGCCGCTCGATGCCTCGAGTCGTAATTGCCGACGACGACGCCGACATCCGCGACCTCGTGTCGTTCAAGCTCTCGGCCGCCGGCTTCGAAGTCGAAGCGTTCGGCGACGGTGAGAGCGCGCTCGACGCGGCGCTCGCCAACGTGCCCGACCTGCTGTTGCTCGACGTGATGATGCCCAAGCTCACCGGCACCGAAGTAGTCGCCGCCCTCCGCCGCGATCCGCGGACGGCCGCGGTGCCGGTGATCCTGCTGACGGCGCGCTCGCAAGAGATCGATGTCGAACGCGGTTTCGACGCCGGAGCCGACGACTACATGATCAAGCCGTTCAGCCCGCGCGAGCTCGTCCGGAGGGCCGAAGCGGCGGTGAACCGGGCCCGATAGCGACTGCATTGAGCTTCGAACGAGCCCTCTGGGTGGCGTTGGTCGCGCTCGGCGGAACGCTCGTTGCGCTGCTGCTCGTCGTCGCCGTCAACGCCGCCGTGAGCGTTTACGTCGACGTTCGACATCGTCGCCGCATCGCCCGTGTGCGCCCTGCCGTGATCGCCCTGGCCGCCGCCGACGACGCAGTCGATGCAGCCGCCCTCATGGCCCCATTGCGGGGCGCCGACGTGGCAGCGCTCGAGGACGTCGCCGGTGAGTTCCTGACCAAGATCCGCGGCGCCGGACGCGCCGCCTTGGTCGAGCTGCTCGACGAACTGGGTCTCGCCGAGCGCGCCCGCCGGCGCCTCACCCGGCCGGGCGCAGTCGGCCGCGCCCGGGCGGCAGCCGTACTCGGGCAGCTCGGCGATGCGAGCGACGTGCCCGCTCTCGCCGGGCGGCTGAGCGACCGCGATCCGGAAGTCCGTCTGGTGGCCGCCCGCGCCCTCGGCGAGCTCGCCACCGCGGATGCCGTCGAACCGCTGCTCAGCTCCCTGCATGGTCGCCGCGCGCTGCCCCTGACGACCGTAACGATGTGGCTGGCTGCGATCGGGCCGGCGGCCGTCGAACCCCTGTGCGCGGCATTGCACCACCGCGATCCGATGGTGCGGATGGTGGCCGCCGAGTTGCTCGGTCACTACGGAGCGCTCCAGGCGGTGCCTGACCTGCTCGTCATGGTCGCCGACGGCAGCCAACCGGGCACTCGTCAACGGGCCGCCCGGGCCCTGGGCCAGATCGGGTCACCAAAGGCTGTTCCCGAGCTGATCCGCATGCTGACCGACGACCCGCCAGGTTCGCCCGAGCTGCGCCGGGCACTCGTCGCCGCGCTCGCCGACATCGGCGATCCGGGAACCGCCGACGTGCTCGCAGGCACCCTCGAGGACAGCGACCACGCCACTGCGAGGGGTGCGGCGCGGGCCCTGGCGGGCATCGGTGCTCCCGGAATCGCCAGGCTCCGTGCGGCCGCGGAACAGCCATCACGCGGAGGCGCCTACGCCCGCGAGACGCTGGCCTTGCACGACCTCGCTGAAGCCCGTCGCGGGGAACGCCGCCGGTGATCGGCTCACCCGCCAACCGGCTCGTTGAGGCGCTCGAAGGATTCGACTGGTTCGTCCTCGTGTACTTCCTCGTCCTCAACACGATCTACTTCGCCCTCACGGTGTTGGCCACGATCGAACTCGTGGGCTACTTCCGGCGGCGCAGCTTCGCCGGCGACGAGGCTGTGTTCGCTAGCCCGTTGACGCCCTCGGTGTCGGTCGTCGTGCCCGCCCACAACGAGGAACTCGGCATCGTCGACAGCGTGCGCGCCATGCTCGCCCTCACCTATCCCGACCACGAGGTGGTGGTCGTCGACGACGGTTCCACCGACTCGACGTTCGCGCGCCTCCGAGACGCGTTCGACCTCGTCGAAGTTCCGATCGTCGTGCCCGCTCTGGTACCGACCGTCGGCACCGTGCACTCCACCCATGTCCCTCGCGACGGCAGCCCGCTGCTCGTGGTCCGCAAGGATTCGGTCGGTTCGAAAGCCGACGCCAACAACGCCGGAATCAACGCCGCCAGCGGCGATCTCCTGTGCATGGTCGACGCCGACGCGGTGCTCGAGCCGGACGCACTGTTACGGGTCGTCCGCCCGTTCGTCGACGACCCGGTCCGGATGGTCGCCACGGGAGGCACGATCCGGGCGATCAACGGTTCGCGCATCGATCACGGACGCGTGGCGCAGGTCCAGATCGCACGGTCGTGGCTCGCACGCGTGCAGGTGGTCGAGTACTTGCGCTCGTTCCTGATCGGGCGGGCCGGATGGTCGCGGCTGCAGGGGTTGCTGATTATCTCCGGGGCCTTCGGCGTGTTCCGACGCGACCTGATGGTGACGATCGGCGGGTATCAACTCGGCAGCCTCGCCGAGGACGCCGACGTGGTGGCGCGCATGCACCGGCACCTCCGCCGCGAGGGTCAGGCGTACCGAATCGAGTTCGTCACACAGCCCGTGTGCTGGACCGAGGTTCCCGAGACACTGCGGACGCTCGGTCGCCAGCGCCGACGCTGGTCGCGCGGTCTGGCCGAACTGCTGTGGACCTACCGGGGCATGCTCGCCAATCCGCGCTACGGGCGGATCGGCACGGTGGTCATGCCGTACTTCTTGCTGTTCGAGTGCCTGGGCCCGGTGATCGAGCTGCTCGGCCTGACCGGGCTGCTGCTCGGCCTCGCGCTCGGCGTGGTCGACCTGTCGTTCGCCGTGCTGTTCGCGCTCGTTGCGGTGGGATACGGGGTGCTCCTCTCAGCCGCCGCGATCACGATCGAAGAACTGTCGTACCGTCGCTACAGGCGCGTCCGCGACTTCGTGGCCATGGCTGCCGCGGCCGTGATCGAAAACCTCGGCTACCGCCAGCTCCACGCCTGGTGGCGCCTGCGTGGCCTGTTCTTGGCAATCCGCGGCAAGGAAGCCGTCTGGGAGCCGATGGTGCGCGTCGGGTTCGGCGCCGGCGTCGCCGCGACCCAGGTGGCCGCGCCTCCGTGGGCACGGCCGGGAGACGACGAGCTGGTGGCGCCGGACCAAGCGCCGCGCCCAGCCGACCCACCGGCTGACCGGCCATTCGAGTGCAGCTAGACGAGGTCGCGGAGGAACCGGCCGGTGTGGCTGGCCTCGACCGCGGCGACGTGCTCGGGCGGGCCCTCGGCGACCAGCTGCCCGCCCCCACTGCCACCCTCCGGGCCGAGGTCGATCAGCCAGTCGGCGGTCTTGATGACGTCGAGGTTGTGTTCGATCACGAGCACCGTGTTGCCCTGGTCGACCAGCCGCGACAAGACGGTGAGCAGGCGTTTGACGTCGGCGAAATGGAGCCCGGTGGTGGGCTCGTCGAGTAGGTAGATCGTGTGCCCGGTGGAGCGCTTGGCGAGCTCGGTGGCGAGCTTGACGCGCTGAGCCTCACCGCCCGACAGCGTGGGTGCCGACTGGCCGAGCCGCACGTACCCCAACCCGACGTCGGAGAGCGTCTCCATGTAGCGGTGGATGCGCGGCTGGTTGGCGAAGAAGTCGACCGCTTCGGCGACCGGCATATCGAGAATCTCGGCGATGTTCTTGCCCTTGAACTCGATGTCGAGCGTGTCGCGGTTATAACGCGCGCCCTTGCACACCTCGCACGGCACGTACACGTCGGGCAGGAAGTGCATCTCGATCTTGATCGTGCCGTCGCCGGAGCACGCTTCGCAGCGCCCGCCTTGGACGTTGAAGCTGAAGCGGCCCGGCTGGTAGCCGCGCACCTTCGCTTCCGAGGTGCTCGCGAACAGCTTGCGCACGTCGTCGAACACGCCCGTGTACGTGGCCGGGTTCGAGCGCGGCGTGCGCCCGATCGGTGACTGGTCCATGTCGATGACCTTGTCGAGGAACTCGATGCCATCGATCCTCTTGTGTTTGCCGGCCGGCGTCTTCGACTTGTAGATCCGCTGCATCAGGACGGGCAGCAGGATGTCGCGGACCAGCGTCGATTTACCTGACCCCGACACGCCGGTGACGGCGACGAAGCACCCGAGCGGGATGTCGACGGTGAGGTCACGCAAGTTGTGCTCGCGGGCGCCGTGAATCGTGAGCTTCTCGAGCTTCGGGGTGCGCCGTTGCTTCGGGACAGGGATCGACTGGCGACCCGACAGGAACTGCCCGGTGACCGACTCCTTGACCTTTTCGATGCCCTTGACCGGACCGCTGTAGACGACTTCGCCGCCGTGCTCGCCGGCGCCCGGACCGATGTCGACGATCCAGTCCGACTCGCGGATGGTGTCCTCGTCGTGCTCGACGACGATCACCGAGTTGCCGAGGTCGCGCAGGCGCGTGAGCGTGTCGATCAGGCGCCGGTTGTCGCGCTGGTGCAGGCCGATCGACGGCTCGTCGAGCACGTACAGCGTGCCGACGAGGCCGGAACCGATCTGGCTGGCGAGCCGGATCCGCTGCGCCTCGCCGCCGGCGAGCGTGGCCGCCGCGCGCGACAGCGTGAGGTAGTCGAGGCCGACGTCGAGGAGGAACCCGAGCCGGGCGTTGATCTCCTTGGTGACCCGCTCGGCGATCATCGCGTCGCGCTGCGACAGGTCGAGACCGGCGAGGAACTTCGCCGATTCGCCGATCGACATGTCGGCGACCTCGGCGATGTGCTTGTCGTTGACCGTGACCGCCAGCGTGACCGGCTTGAGGCGGTAGCCACGGCACGCCCCGCACGGCACCTCGCGCATGTAGCCCTCGAACTGCTCGCGGGTCCACTCGCTGTCGGCGCCCTCGTGGCGACGCTTGAGCCACGGCAGCACGCCCTCGTACTCGGTGGAATACGAGCGCTGGCGCCCGTAGCGGTTCTTGTACTTGACGGTGAGCTTGCCCTGCGTGCCGTGCAGGATGATGTTGCGCTGCTTGGCGGTGAGCTGCTCCCACGGCTTGTCCATGTCGATGCCGGTGGCCTCGGCGACCGACTCGAGCATCCGCGTGAAGTACTGGGTGTTGGCCCCGCGCCACGGCGCGATCGCCCCACCGGCGAGCGACTGCTCGGGGTCGGGAATGATCAGCTCGGGGTCGACCTCGAACGTCGTGCCGAGCCCGTCGCACACGTCGCACGCCCCGTACGGGCTGTTGAACGAGAAGTTGCGCGGCGCCGGCTCGTCGTAGCTCTTGCCACACACCGGGCACGCCAGGTGCTGCGAGAACGTCAGCGTTTCGTCGTCGGCGCCGTCCTTGCCGATCAGTTCGATCTCGGCGACGCCGTCGGCGAGCCGCAGTGCCGCTTCGAGCGAGTCGGTGAGGCGCCGCTCGAGCCCGGCCTTGAGGACGAGCCGGTCGACGACCACTTCGATTTTGTGATTCTCGTAGCGGGCGAGCTTCTCGTCGCGCTTCAAGAACTCGTCGATGACGACGACCTCGCCGTCGATGCGGGCGCGGACGTAGCCCTGCCCCGACAGGTCGTTGAGGAGCGTGTCGTACTCGCCCTTGCGGCCGCGCACGACCGGGGCGAGCACCTGGAAACGCGTGCCCTCGGGGAGCAGCATCACCCGATCGACGATCTGTTGCGGAGTCTGGCGCTGCAGCCGCGTGCCGTCGTCCGGGCAGTGCTGCACGCCGATCCGGGCGTAGAGGAGGCGCAGGTAATCCCACACCTCGGTGATCGTGCCGACGGTGGAGCGCGGGTTCTTCGACGCCGACTTCTGGTCGATCGAGATCGCCGGCGAGAGGCCCTCGATGACGTCGACGTCGGGCTTGTCCATCTGCCCGAGGAACTGCCGCGCGTACGACGACAACGACTCCATGTAACGGCGCTGGCCCTCGGCGTAGATGGTGTCGAAGGCGAGGCTCGACTTGCCCGACCCGGACAGCCCGGTGAACACGACGAGCTTGTCGCGGGGAAGGTCGACGTTGAGGTTCTTGAGGTTGTGCTCGCGTGCGCCGCGCACCGCAATGGTGGGGCCGCTGAGCAACGATCGGGGGGAAGCCGGCTTGCGGGGAGCCATGAGGGTTTCGACGCTATCGCTCAATCAGGACAGGCTTGGGCCGCCCGGCGCGGCGTGCAGTGACAGACGACTCACCCGCGCGACGATACCACGTTCCGAACAGACGTTCGCTTAAGCAGCGGTGATACCTCGCCCGCCGAGACGCCACCGCGGCTAGCTTCCCGGGCATCCCTGCCAACGTCGTCAGGGGTCCGTTCACACCACCGTTGGAGGACCCTGATGGACCACGTCCTGGAGCAGATCCGCGCTGACATCCAGCGCCGCAACCCCGCCGAGGACGAGTTCCACCAGGCGACCGCCGAGATGCTCGACTCGCTGGCCGAGGTGCTCCGCCGGCACCCCGAGTACGCCGAACAGCGCGTCGTCGAGCGGCTCGTCGAGCCGGAACGCCAGATCATTTTCCGGGTGCCGTGGCTCGACGACACCAACCGCGTCCAGGTCAACCGTGGCTTTCGCGTCGAGTACAGCAGCGTGCTCGGGCCGTACAAGGGCGGGCTGCGCTTCCACCCCTCGGTGACGCTCGGCACGATCAAATTCCTCGGCTTCGAACAGATCTTCAAGAACGCCCTCACCGGCATGCCGATCGGTGGCGCCAAGGGCGGCTCGGACTTCGACCCGAAAGGCCGATCCGACGCCGAGATCATGCGCTTCTGCCAGAGCTTCATGACCGAGCTGTACCGCCACCTCGGCGAATACACCGATGTGCCGGCCGGCGACATCGGCGTCGGCACGCGCGAGATCGGCTACCTGTTCGGCCAGTACAAGCGGATCACGAACCGCTACGAATCGGGCGTCCTCACCGGCAAGGGCCCGGGCTGGGGCGGCGCCCTGGTGCGGCCGGAGGCCACTGGCTACGGCTGCACGTTCTTTGCCGCCGAGATGCTCGCGACGCGAGGCGAATCGTTCGAGGGCAAACGCGTCGTGGTGTCCGGCAGCGGCAACGTCGCGATCTACGCGATCGAGAAGATCCACCAGCTGGGCGGCACGGTCGTAGCCTGCTCCGACTCCGACGGGTACGTGTACCAGACCGAAGGCATCGACCTCGACCTGCTCAAGCAGGTCAAGCTGGTGTCCCGGGGGCGTCTCAAGGAGTACGCCGACACGGACCGCCGCGCCGAGTACTACCCCACCGGCACGATCTGGGACGTGCCGTGCGACATCGCCGTCCCGTCGGCCACCCAGAACGAGCTCGACGGTTCGCACGCGGCGACGCTGGTGCGCAACGGCTGTCGGCTCGTCGTCGAGGGCGCCAACATGCCGACCACCCCCGAGGGCATCCGCGTCTTCCAGGAGGCCGTTGTCGGGTTCGGACCCGCCAAGGCAGCCAACGCCGGCGGCGTTGCGACGTCGGCGCTCGAGATGCAGCAGAACGCCAGCCGTGATGCGTGGTCGTTCGAGTACACCGAGGGTCGCCTGGCCGAGATCATGGCCGACATCCACCAGCGCTGCTTCGACACCGCCGCCGACTACGGCCAGCCCGGCAACTACGTGCTCGGCGCCAACATCAGCGGCTTCGTCACCGTCGCCGACGCGATGATCGCGCTCGGCGTCATCTGACCCGAGACACCTCACACACCTGCTCCCAGGAGCGCGCCAACGGCGTCGAGCAGGCTTGCGGTGCCTTCCTCGCGGCCGGCGGCCGCGGCGGGGCCCGGGCCGTGGACTCCGTCGAGGTGCACGCCCTGCTCGGTGAACGTGAGCCGGGTTCCCGCGGGCACGGACTCGAACACGATCGTGGTAATCGAGGTCGAGGCGTGCACGCCGTCGAGCCACATGTCGTAGACGTAGACGATCCGCTGCTCGGGCACGATGTCGGTGTACGTCGCCCGGAACTGCGACAGCGGGCCGCCGCCGGTTGGGTAGCCGTCGGCCACGGCGATGCCTCCGACCCGGAAGTCCTCCGTGCGCTCGACGTCGACGAATCCGTCGCTGCCGAACCACCTGCGCTTGACCTCGGGGTCGGCGAAGGCCGCCCACACCCGGTCGAGCGCCACGGGGTACTCGCGCTCGAGCACGAAGGTGGCGTGGGTCGCGGTGCGGTCAGACATGTCAGTGCTCCTGTTGTTGCTGATTGATGAGGTAGTCGCCCAGGCGATCGAGGTCGCGTTCCTGCGGACGACGGTGGGTGACGATCCAGGCATTCGCCGGAACGAGCGCATCGGGCGCGAGCTGGTAGGTGCGCACGCGCCCGACCTTCTCGGACACGACGATCGCGGCCGCTTCGAGCACGCCCAGGTGCTGCACGATCGTGGGCAGCGCCATGCCGAACGGCTCGGCCAACTCGCTCACCGAAGCGGGGCCGTGCGCGAGACGGGCGACCATGGCCCGCCGCGTGCTGTCCCCGAGGGCGCGGAACATCCGGTCGAGCACGGCATCGCTGCCCGGTTCGTCCAGATACTTAGGCATATGCCTAAGTATCTCGATCCGAGCCCATCCGTCAAGGCGCGATCGGATGTGATGATGGCGTGCACCTCGCGCGGCCGCCCCTGTCGCTCGCCGCGTTCGCGGTGTGAGGCGGCGGGCTACTCGGCCGCGCGGAGCTCGCGCCGGAGGTCGTTGATCTCGTCGCGCAAGCGAGCCGCGTACTCGAACTTGAGTTCCGCCGACGCTTCGTGCATCTCGTCGGTGAGGGTCTGGATCAAGCGCGCGATCTCCTGCTGTGGCAGCGACTTGAGCTCGCGTTGGACCTTGTCGCGCTCGCGTTGGCGGCGGCGGTCCTTGCCCGGCACGGGGGCCGTGTCGTCGGGACCACGCAGCAGCGAGAGGATGTCGCCGACGGCCTTACGCACGGTCTGCGGGTCGATGCCGTGCTCGGCGTTGTAGGCGAGCTGGACGTTGCGCCGTTGCTGGGTCGTCTCGATCGCCCGGGTCATCGAGTCGGTCATCCGGTCGGCGTACATCACGACCTGGCCGGCGACGTTGCGGGCCGCGCGGCCGATCATCTGGATCAGCGACGTCTCCGAGCGGAGGAAGCCCTCCTTGTCGGCGTCGAGGATGCACACCAGCGACACCTCGGGCAGGTCGAGCCCCTCACGCAGGAGGTTGATGCCGACGAGCACGTCGAACTCGCCGAGCCGCAGCGCGCGCAGGATCTCGATTCGCTGGATCGTGTCGATGTTCGAGTGCAGGTAGCGCACCCGCAGGCCCTGCTCGAGCAAGTAGTCGGTGAGGTCCTCGGCCATCTTCTTGGTGAGCGTGGTGACGAGCACCCGCTCCCCCTTGGTGATCCGGTCGTTGACGTTCTCGATCAGGTCGTCGATCTGTCCCTTGGTGGGCTTGACGATCACCTCCGGATCGACGAGGCCGGTGGGCCGCACGATCTGCTCGACCACCTGCTGCGATGTGCGCAGCTCGTAGTCGCCGGGGGTGGCCGACAGGAACACCGCTTGGTTGATCCGTTCGAGGCACTCTTCGAACGTCAGCGGGCGGTTGTCGCGGGCCGACGGGAGCCGGAACCCGTGCTCGACGAGGATGTCCTTGCGCGACCGGTCGCCGGCGAATTGCCCGTGCAGCTGGGGCACCGCAACGTGGCTCTCGTCGATCACCATCAAGAAGTCGTCGGGGAAGTAGTCGAGCAGGGTGAATGGCGGCTCGCCGTAGTCGCGCCCGTCGATGTGCATCGAGTAGTTCTCGATGCCGTTGCAGTAGCCGACCTCGCTGATCATCTCGAGGTCGTACTGGGTGCGCATCCGCAGACGCTGTGCTTCGAGCAGCTTGCCTTCCTGCTCGAACTGGGCGAGCCGCTCCTGCAACTCGGCTTCGATCTTCTGCATCGCCACGGCGAGGCGCTCGTGGCCGGCGACGTAGTGAGTGGCCGGCATGATCCACACCCGCTGCATGTCGGCGAGCGTCTCGCCGGTGAGGGGGTCGATGCGGGTGAGCCGGTCGACGGTGTCGCCGAACATCTCGATCCGCAGCACGGACTCCTCGTAGGCCGGGTGGACCTCGATGGTGTCGCCGCGCACGCGGAACTTGCCGCGCCCGAGGGTGGCGTCGTTGCGGTCGTACTGCATGTCGACGAGGCGCCGCAAGATCGAGCGCATGTCGTAGTCGACGCCGACCGACAGGTCGACGAGTTGGCCCTTGTACTCCTCGGGATTGCCCATGCCGTAGATGCACGACACCGAGGCGACGACGATCACGTCGCGGCGGGTCAGCAGGGCGGCGGTGGCCGAGTGACGCAGCCGGTCGATCTCGTCGTTGATCGAGGAGTCTTTCTCGATGAACGTGTCGCTCGACGGGATGTACGCCTCGGGCTGGTAGTAGTCGTAGTAACTGACGAAGTACTCGACCCGGTTGTTCGGGAAGAACTCGCGCATCTCCTGGGCGAGCTGAGCGGCGAGCGACTTGTTCGGGGCGAGGATCAGGGTCGGCTTCTGGACCTGTTCGATCGTCCACGCGATGGTGGCCGACTTGCCCGACCCGGTGATGCCGAGCAGGGTCTGGAAGCGGTGGCCGTCGCGGATGCCCTGCGCCAGCTGGGCGATCGCTTTGGGCTGGTCGCCCGACGGGGTGAACTCGGATACCACCTTGAACGCCCGGTTCGGGTCGCTGTCGACCGCCAGCAGGTCGATCGGGCCGCTCGGGGCGGCGACCGAGAGATCGGCTGCGAGGTCGGTCATGCCGTCAAGCTAATCGCCGATCACGGACCGTTTCTGTCCTGATCGGCGAAGGGCTCGAGTTCAACGATCGGGACGTCAGGGGCGGGCGTGGTCGCCAGGAAGCGCTGCCGTTCGTCGCGACCGAACCCGGCGAACGCCCCGGCGACGAGATCCCAGTAGCGCTGTTCGACGGCGGCCGTGCCGGCGTCGCGGGCCGCTTCGTAACGGGCGACCGCCACCGGGCGGGGGACATACGTCTCGACGGGCGCGTCGAGGGCGACGGGCGCCTCGACGAGGCCGGTGATGTCGACCCGGTCGTAGTCGCGCTCGCGCTGGTCGAGGTCGGCGAGCTCGTCGTCGGCGACCCATCCGACGACACCGTTGGCGCTCTCCCCCACCGATCGAATGACACCGAGCGCGACCACCGTGACGCGGCTGCCGGCGTGGTGGGCGACAAGGTGCCCGACGCCGTAGTTCCACCGCCGCCCCCAGCCGTCGAGGACGGCGTAGTGAAAGTCGCGGCCGACGGTGAACGGCCGCCCGACCGTGGTGCCGAACGACACCGGGTTCACCAGCGACCCGTACCCGAAGATCCAGCGGCCCGCCATCGGCGAGGACGTTACCGGTGGCCGGGCGCCGGTCAGCGAGCCCGGAACACGGGGAATCCGGGTGCCACCGCGTCGATCTCGGTGTCCGACGACGAGGCGTCGAGGCCGGGGAAGAAGGCGCCGACCTCCCACGCCCACGCCGCGAGATAGGCACGGATGAGAGGCGCCTTGTCGGCATCGGCGACCTCGTCGAGCACGACCTGGCGGCGAGTACGCCCACGGACGAGGGTCGCGCATCCGGCGGCGCGCACGTTGCGAACCCACTCGGTCTCCCCGCGCGGGGCGACGAGCCACGTTTCCCCGTCGAGCTCGAGCGGGTTGACCGGCGTGCTGCGGAGCTGCCCGGTGCGCCGGCCGGGCACTTCGAGCACCGCCGAGCCGCGCAGCGAGAACCCGCGCCGGGTGCACCAGGCGACGAGCGGGTTGAACACGCGGCGCGTGAACGTTCCGGGGCGGAGGTAGCGGACGGATTCGTTGGTGGGGAGCATGACCTGTTCCTTTCGGTGAGCAGTGCTCGCAGTAAAGCGCAACCAGCGACGAAAAGCAAGAGCAGTGCTCACAAAGGTCCTGATGATCTGCCACACTGGTCGTGTGCCGCCCACCACCGGAGTCCGCCAGCGCCAACGCGCCGAGACGCTCGCCCGCCTCAAGCAGGTCGCCCGGACGCACCTCGCCGAACACGGCGCGGCGGCCCTGTCGCTGCGGGCGATCGCCCGCGACCTCGGCGTGGTGTCGTCGGCCGTGTACCGCTACGTCGCCAGCCGCGACGAGCTGCTCACGCTGCTGATCGTCGATGCCTACGACTCGCTCGGGGCGGCCGCCGAACACGCCGCCTCCCAGGTAGCAGGCCGCTCCCCCGCCGAGCGCTGGACGGCGATCGCCCATGCGATCCGCGCGTGGGCACTCGCCAACCCCCACGAGTACGCGCTCGTGTACGGCTCGCCGGTGCCCGGCTACGCCGCCCCGGAGGACACGATCGCCCCCGCCGGGCGGGTGGTCAACGCGCTGCTCCGCCCGGTCGCCGACGCCCACGCCGCGGTCCCACTCGCCGAGCCCGCCGTCCCGCTCCACCGCGGCGACGGCGAGCTCGCCCCGACGCTGCGCGCGGAACTCGTCGCGATCGCCGCCCAGCTCGACGTCGACCTCCCGCCCGAAGTGCTCGCCCGGGCGATGGTCGCGTGGACGCAGCTGTTCGGCCTCGTGAGCTTCGAGCTCTTTGGCCAGACGCGGAACGCGATCACCGACCACGCGGCGCTGCTCGACGCCGCGTGCGCGGCGATGACCGCGCTGATCGGCCTGTAGTTCAGGCCAGCGCGACGCCGAGGATCAGCAGCGCCTGGCCGAGGTGGTACGGCACCATCACGGCCAAGCGACCGCCAGGTACTCGGCCGGCGAAGCGGGTGTGCCCGAGCACCCAGTCGCTGACTGCGAACAGCATCGCTCCCACCGCCGCCAGCCAGGCTGCGCTGGCGGTGTCGAAGATGCCCCATGCGGCGATCACCATCAGCGAGATCACGGCCCCGTAGAAGACGACGGCACCGGCCAGCACCGGCCCACCCAGCCGACGCGCGCCGGGCAGGATTCGCGAGACGAACCGAAACCCGAGCAGCGCCGCCATGAACGCCACGCCGACCAACGCCCAGGCGCTCACGTCGATCTGCACGGCCGCCGCCGCGTAGGCCAGGTGCCCGAGCGCGAACGCACCCAGCCCGGCCATGAAGCGGCCCTCGGTGTGGCCGAGCAGGGCGACGTCGCCCACGAGGCCGAGCACCGCGCCGATCACCAAGGCGACGCGCACGCCATCGGCCGGATTACCGGCCGTCGCCGCGACGCCGATCAAGAGCACCATCGTCGCCGGCTTCGCCACCAGCTCGGCCCGGCGCCGTGTGGGCGACGCTGCTCCAGCAACAGCCCACCAGTTGACGAGCGCCGCCGCGGCGGCCGCGACCAACAGGACGACTGCGGCTGCGTTCACGGTTGCGGGATCGTAGGCGCGCCGCGGTTGAATGGCGCGGTGGGACGTCGAGCCCCTTTCCAGCTGTCGACCGCACGGCTCGTGTTGCGCCGCCTGGAGGGCCGCGACATCACCGAGTTCGTCCGCTACCGGAACCTGCCCGACGTGGCCCGCTACCAGGAGTGGACGCTGCCCTACACGCGCGATCTGGCGCACGCGCTCGTCGACGACATGGAACGGATCGGCCACCCGACGCCGAGCGAGTGGTTCCAGATCGCGGTCGAGCATCACGAGACCGGCCAACTCGCCGGCGATCTCGCGCTGTGGCTCGACGACACCGGCCAGTCGGCGATGATCGGCTACACCCTGGCCCCCGAGTTCCAAGGCAGCGGATACGCCACCGAGGCCGTCGCTGCGATCGTCGACTGGCTGTTCGCTGGTTCGTCATCGCTGCCGAGCGTGCACCGCATCAGCGCCACGCTCGACCCTCGCAACGGGGCATCCGCACGCGTCCTCGAAGCGAGCGGGTTCAGCTACGAGGGCACCGCTCGGTCGGCCGCGTTCGTCCGCGGCGAGTGGTCCGACGATGCCCGCTTCGCCCTGCTGCGGGACGACTGGGAGGCGTGGAAATCCCGGCCGACCGGGCCACCCGGCGTCGTCGAACTGCGCGAGCTCACCAATGACGACATCCGTCCGCTGCTGCGGATCAGCCCCGCCTTCTCGCAGCGCGGGATGGTCGCCCCGATCGGCGCCTCGCTCGGCGAGGCCCTGGTGCCCGAAGTGATCGACGGCGAGCCGGTGCAGGCGTGGTGCCGGGCGATCTGGGCGGACGGCGAGTTGGTCGGGTTCCTGATGCTCGCCGAGCCGCATCACACGGTGCCGCACCCGTACCTGTGGCGGCTCGTGATCGACCGGCGCCACCAACGCCGCGGGATCGGCCGGCAGGCGGTGCTCGCCACCGCCGAACACTGGCGCGATCGCGGGGCGACCCAACTGCTCGTCAGCTTCGTGCCCGACCTTCCTGGCAACCCGTCCCGGTTCTACACCGAGCTCGGCTTCGTCCTCACCGGCCAGGTGGAGGACGACGAACTCGAGGCGGCGCTCGACCTCACGCGCGGTTGAGCGTCTGCAGCGCGCTCCACAGGTGGTCGACCTGCTCGGCGAGGGCGGCCACGTCGCCGGCGTTGTCGACCACGTGGGTGGCCCATTCGAGCCGTTGCGCCCGGTCGACCTGACTGGCGATCCGCTTGCGGGCGTCGTCAGCCGTCATCCCGCGATACTCGACGAGCCGTCGCACCGCCTCGTCGACCGGCACGTCGACCACCACGAAGGCGGCGAGGTCGGGGCGTGGCACGAGCAACGGATGATCGAGCACGACGATCGCGTCCGAATCGGCGTGGGCCGCGATCCGGGCCTCGACCTCGGCGTGGATCGCCGGGTGGGTGATCTTGTTGAGGTCGGTGAGGTTGGCCTTGGCCTCCTCGGAGTCGCCGAAGACGAGCGCCGCCACGGCGGCCCGGTCGAGGGCCCCGTCGGCGGTGAGAATGCCGGCACCGAAGCGTTCGGCCATCGCCGCCACGAGCGGCGAGCCCGTCGCCTGCAGATCGCGGGCGGCCTGATCGGCGTCGACAACGACAGCGCCGCGCTCCCGGAGGAGCGCGGCGACCGTCGATTTTCCGGATCCGATGCCCCCGGTCAGGCCGACAAGGAGCACGTCGGAGAAGTGGTTCAGGCCTCGTCGGTGGAGGCGGCCGCGTCGGCCACGGGGGCCTCGTCGGCGGCCGGTGTGCCCTCGGTGAACTCGGCGGCCGAGTCGGCCGACTCGAACTCGGCCCAGGCGGCCTCGACCTCGTCGCTCGACGTGGCCCAGTTGCCCTCGGCGTCGATCTCGAAGTGCTCGCGGTACTCGGCCGCCAGCTCGCCGCCCTCGGCAGCCTGCTTGATCGACAGGCTGATCCGGCGCCGGGCCAGGTCGAGATCGATGATCTTGACCCACAGCTCCTCGCCGGGCGTGACGACCTGCTCGGGCGAGTCGACGTGGTGGGCCGACATCTCCGAGATGTGGACGAGGCCCTCGATGCCGTCGCCGACCTGCACGAACGCACCGAACTGGACGAGCTTGGTGACCCGGCCGTAGACGAGCTGGCCGACCTCATGGGTCTCGGCGAACTCCTGCCACGGATCGGCCTGGGTGGCCTTGAGCGACAGCGAGATGCGCTCGCGCGACATGTCGACGTCGAGCACCTGGACCTTGACCTTGTCGCCCACGGCGACGACCGAACCGGGGTGGTCGACGTGCTTCCACGACAGCTCGCTGACGTGGATCAGGCCGTCCATGCCGCCGAGGTCGACGAACGCGCCGAACGACACGACCGACGACACCGTGCCCTCGCGGACCTCGCCGGTCTTGAGGTTGGTGAGGAACTGGTCGCGGGTCTCCTTCTGGGTCTCTTCCAGGTAGGCCCGGCGAGACAGCACGACGTTGTTGCGGTTCTTGTCGAGCTCGATGATCTTGGCCTGCACGGTGGTGCCGATGTACGGCGCCAGGTCGCGGACACGGCGCAGCTCGACGAGCGAGGCGGGGAGGAAGCCACGCAGGCCGATGTCGACGATCAGGCCGCCCTTGACGACCTCGATGACCGGACCCTCGACGACCTCGTCGTTCTCCTTCTTCTGCTCGATCGTGCCCCACGCGCGCTCGTACTGCGCACGCTTCTTGGACAGGACCAGGCGGCCTTCCTTGTCCTCCTTGGTGAGGACCAGCGCTTCGATCGCCTCGCCGAGCTTGACGATGTCGGCCGGGTTGACGTCGTTGCGGATGCTCAGCTCACGGCTGGGGATCACGCCCTCGGACTTGTAGCCGATGTCGAGCAGGACCTCGTCCTTGTCGATCTTGACGACGGTGCCGTTGACCAGCTGGCCGTCCTCGACCTCGACGATCGTGCCGTCGATCGCGTCGGCGAAGCTCTTGCCGAGGTCGTTGACGGCGATCTCGCGCGGCGTGTAGTTGCCTTCCTCGTCGAAGGTCCCGAAGTTCGGGTTGCCCGCCGCGGCGGCGGGCGCCGGGACCGGTGCGGCGGTCTCGGTGGAGGTGTCAGGCAGGGTGGAGGTGTCGGACAAGGAACGAACTGCTTTCGAAGTGGACAGGAATGACGTGCCGGATGCGCGGGCGCGCCCGGCGGGGACGCCATCGTACCAGGATGTTCACCGCTTGTGACCAGGTACGTGCCGGGTCACCCGGAGGGCGGGCGGGCGACCTCGTCGAGCATCACCCGCAGCCGTTGCGCGGCGTCGCGGGCGACGCCGGCCCAGTGGGCGACGTCGGCCGGCTTGTGCGCCTGCAGTTCGATCAGTTCCAGCGCCCCGACGATGTGGTTCAGCGGCGTCCGCAGGTCGTGCGACAAGCGCCGCAGGAAGGCCTGGGTCTCGTCGTCCATCGTCAGCGGGCCAGCCCCCGCACGAACTCGGGGTCGTGGAGCCGGGGGTCCTGGTTGAGCACCCGGCTCTCGATGTCGCGTAGGGCCGGGCTGGGGTCGACGCCGACCGAGTTGATCAGCAGGTTGCGGGCGACCTGGTAGGTCTCGAGCGCCTCGCGCTGGCGGCCGCTGTGGTACAGCGCAGCGACGAGGATCGTCCACGCCGACTCGCGCCACAGTTCGCGGGCGGTCAGCCGGCGCGCCCCGGCCACCGCCTCGACGGTGTCGCCGAGCAGGATCTGGCGCACGCTCATGCGTTCCTCGAGCACCGCCCGCGCCTCCCAGATGCGCACGCGGGCAGCTTCCACGGCGGGCACGCTGCTGGCGCCGAAGGCGCTGTCGGACACGTTGGCGAGGACCCGCTGGGCCTCGGCCACGTAGGCCGCGTCGTCGTAGCGGCTCGGGTCGAGTTCGCCGGCGCCCTTCTCGAAGGCGACGGTGTCGATGTTGGCCGCCTGGACGTCGAGCCGGTAGCCGTGCTGGGCGGTGACGACCAGGTCGGGCACACCGTGCTTCTGGAGCGTCGACCGCAACCGGCTGAGCGCGGTGTGGACCGGGCTGGCCGAGGCCGCCGGCGGGTTCCAGGCCAACTCGCCGAGATCGGCGGTCGACAGCACCGCCGGATGGTGGATCGCCATCACCGAGATGATGTCGGTGGCCGCGCCCGGTGGCAGCGCACACCACCGGTCGGCGAGCACGATCTCGGGGTCACCGAACAGCTTCAAGCGCACCGACGTCGACGCCGGGCGATCGAACGCGGCCGACCGCGGCCGTACCGGATGCGGCGGGCGCTGCTCCGAGATCGTGCGCAACTGCCCCACCCCGATCGGCCCGACGAGGGCCAGGTCGGCGCCGGCGCTGGCCGCCCGCTGGGGCTCGACCATCGTCGGGTCGGCCGACATCAGCACGACGAGGCACTGGCGCCGGTCGACCGTCCGCAACTGGCGGCACACGTCGTAACCGTTCATGTCGGGCAGGCGCACGTCGACGAGACACACGGCAGGCTCGGTCGCGGCGAACGCCATGATCCCGGCCGCGCCGGTCGGGGACGCCTCGGCGCGCCAGCCGATCTGCCCGAACGCCGCCTGGTAGTAGTCGCGGTTGGCGAGCTCGTCGTCGATCACGAGTGCCGTGCTCTGGCGTTCGTCGGGCCGCTCGACGGCCCCGATCACGAGCAACGCCAGCGACGATCCGTCGGGGGCCGAACCCACCAGTGGCACGAGCGTCATGTCGCCGAGCGAGCCGACGTCGAACCGGGTGCCCGGGACGATCGCGGTCTCGCCAGCGGCGGCGATGACGACCACGGTGCGGGCGTCGACGTATTGCACGACGGCCGCCCGCGGAGGGGCTGGTGGTGCGGCACCGCTGACGTCGTAGGTCACGCAAGCTCGAGCTTACTCGGTTCTTACGTGGCTCACGGGGACCTGAAATAACGCGTGGCCGCTTACAGGCGACTTACGGTGGTGTGTTGCGGGCCCAAGGATGGTTGCGGGGCGAACCGCTCCCCCCAACAGTGTCGGCATGCACGTCGCGGCCTCGCTGCGCACGCCTGCGGGCCGACCGGAATCGTTCGTCGCCTGGGTCGTGCTGCGCACCCTGTTGTACCTCGCCGCGGCCGTCGTTGCACTCGTGGCCGTCGAGGGTGGCCGAGCCGCGGTGTGGATCTGTCTCGGCGCAGCCGCGCTGCAACCGCTGTTGATCCCCGTGTCGCGCCGGGTGCGCTACCGGCTCGCCCAGACCGTGTTCGACGCGGCGGTCCTGGTCGCGGTCGCGATTGCCGTCCGCGACCTCGGCGACACGTCGCTGATCCTGCTCGTCGCCGGCGCCACCGTGCTGGCGGTCGCCGTGCGCCCCGAGCTGCACCTGCTCGTCCTCGCCGTGATGATCGAGTCGCTGCTCGTCCTCGGAGCGGCCACCGGGTCGCTCGGCTGGCTCGCCGCTGCCATCGTCGGCGGCGCCGTGTTGGCGGTGGCGTTGCGCGGCAGCCTCGAGTTCCGCCGCAACCAGCGGCGCACCGAGGCACACCTGGTCGAGGCGATGAGCGCCGCGCGGGCGATCATCCACACGATCGACGCCCAGACCAAGCAGATCGTCGAACTTGCCGGCGACGTGCAGGAGGTCACCGGCTGGAGCCACGACGAGTGGCTCGCCCGGTCGCACGTCGACCTGCTCTCGCCCGAGGACCTGGCCGAGTTCGAGGCCGCCCTCGACCGGCTCGAGCAGGTCCCCGAGATCGACTTCGTGGCCAACACCGAGGACCCCGACGGCCAGCCGCGATGGCTCCGCTACACCGGACGTCTGGAAGTCGACGTGCGCGGCCGCAACATCCTGCGCGGGATGGTCGCCGACGTCACCGCGATCCACAAGATCTCCGACGAGCTGTACGAGCAGGCCCGCCGCGACCGGGTGACCGGCCTGCCCAACCGGCAACGCCTCGAGGAAGACCTCGACCTGCACGCCGTGCAGGCCCAGCCGTTCATGCTGCTGGTGGCCGACATTCGCCAGTTCCAGGCCATCAACGACACGCTCGGCCACCACATCGGCGACCTCGTGCTGTCGATGACCGGTTCACGGCTGAACGAACTGGCCGAGCCCGACTGGTCGGTCTACCGCCTCAGCGCCGACCAGTTCGCGGTGGTGGTCGCCGGGTCGAACGACCCCGACCGGGCGCTCGTCATCGCCCACCAGATCGCGCAGGAATGCCGCCGCCCGCACCACGTCGGCCGGGTCGCGCTCGGCGCGCCCGTGTCGGTGGGCGTCGCCCTCTCGGCCACCAACGTGGCCCCGTCGGTGACGTTGCGGCAGGCCGACGTGGCGCTCAACGCCTCCAAGACGGCGAGCGGGCACGTGCAGCTGTATCACGCCGACATGCAGCGCTTCACGCTCGAGAACCTGGTGCTCTCGGCGGCCGTCGAGCAGGGGCTCGACCGGGGGGAGTTCGTGCTCCACTTCCAACCCCAGGTCGACCTGCACACCGGCCAGATCATCGGCGCCGAGGGGCTGGTGCGATGGCAGCACCCCGAGCGCGGACTGTTGTCGCCGCAGGACTTCCTCGAGACCGTGCGCCTGTCGGCGTCGTTCGAGCGGTTCACCCTCGACGTCGTGCGGCAGGCCGTCCAAGCCGCGGCCGCGGCCCAGGGAGCGGCCCACAAGATCGCCTTCGCGGTCAACATCGAGCTGCGCTCGTTGCTGAGCCCGGGCTTCGTCGACGCCGTCCTGGGGGTGCTGCACGAGCACGCGATCGGCCGTCACCGCGTCGTGCTGGAGGTCACCGAGACCGACCTCGCCGACAGCCTCGTCGCCCAGTCACCGCTCGACATCTTGAACGAGCTCGAGCGCCTGCGCACGGGGGGTTACGAGATCGCCATCGACGACTTCGGCACCGGATCGTCGACGCTGTTCCGGCTCGACCGGATGCCCGCCGACGAGCTCAAGATCGACCGAGCCTTCGTGCAGGCGCTCGGCACCAGCCAGCGCAGCGAGATGCTGCTCGGCTCGATCATCCAGCTCGGCCGCAACCTCGGCATGCGGGTCGTCGCCGAAGGGATCGAGGAAACCGAGCAGCTCGCCTACCTCGTGAGCGCCGGCTGCTCGATCGGCCAGGGCTGGCTGTTCAGCAAGGCGGTTCCGGTGCAACAGCTGCTCGGCACGCTCAACGACCGCTACCCGGTCGGCGCCGCGGACGCCCCGGTCGTCACCCCGCTGCGCAGCCGCCGCGCCCACCCCGGCATCTGACGTCCGCAGTCGCCGGCCAGCGGCACCCGCGCGGGTCGCGCGG
>JAEZFY010000094.1 GCA_023417265.1 Actinomycetes bacterium
CGTGTCGGGCCTCGCCCGCGGCATCGACGGGGCGGCCCACCGAGGGGTCCGCGCGGCGGGCGGGCCGGGGCGGGCGGTCGGTGTGGTCGCTTCGGGCCTCGACCATCCGTACCCCCGCCAGAACGCCGAGCTGTGGCGCTGGGTCGCCGACGCCGGCCTGTTGCTGTCCGAGTGGGCGCCGGGCTTCACGCCCGAGGCCTGGCGGTTCCCGCTCCGCAATCGGGTCCTCGCCGCGCTCGCCGAGTTGCTCGTGGTGGTCGAGAGCCGGCACCGGGGTGGCAGCCTGATCACCGTCGAAGCGGCCACCGCGCGCGGCGTGCCCGTGATGGCGATGCCGGGCTCGGTGCGCTCGGCGGCATCGGACGGTACGAATCAACTGCTCCAGGACGGCGCCCCGCCGGTGCGCACGGCCGACGACGTGTTCGCCGCGCTCGGCCTCGACCATGCCCGCGGCCCGGGCTGCGCGGGCGACCCGCGCCCCGCCCCCGAAGGTGTCGAGGGGCGCCTGCTCGACCTGTGCACGGCGCGTCCCTGCACGCTCGACATGCTCGTGGTCGGCCTCGGCTGCAGCCCGGCCGAGGCCGCCCTGGCGGCGTTCCGGCTCGCCCGCGCGGGCTGGCTCGAGGAATGCGGCGGGTGGTTCGAACCGTGCGGATCACGGCTGCTGGCTTCTTGACGGAATACCGTAGGGAGCGTGCAGGCCGAACCGCGGGACTGGCAGCTGAACGCGTTCGCTGCCGCGCACACGTCACTGTCCGCGCGCACGCTCGAGGCCTACACCACCGACGTGCGCCTGTTCGCCGAATGGGTCGCGCGCCTCCACGTCGAGCACCCGAGTGGTGTCACGCGGGCACATCTGCGCCGCTACGTCGCCAATCTGAGTACCCGCGAGTTCGCCCGCCGCAGCATCGCCCGCAAGGCGGCGGCGTTACGGCGCTACTTCGGCTGGGCCCAGCGCACGGCCCTGGTCGCCACCGATCCAACCCTCGGATTGCACGTTTCGGCCGACGCCGGCCGCTTGCCGCGCGTGCTCGACCAGGCCGATCTCGGCGAACTGCTCGACGGGCGTACCCCCGACGACGAACCCGACTGGCGGCGCCGCCGCGACGACGCCGTGCTCGAGGTGTTGTACGGCAGCGGCTTGCGCGTGTCCGAGTTGTGCGAGCTGCCGCTCGATGCGGTGGTCCTCGATCAGCCGGCCCACGTCACCGTGTGGGGCAAGGGTTCGAAGCAGCGCCGGGCGCCGCTCAGCGAGCCTGCGGTGGCGGCCCTGCGCCGTTGGCTGGCCGTGCGCCACGACGTCGCCGCGGCGGAGGTGCCGGTGGTGTTCGCCAACGAGCGCGGCCGCCCGATGACCCCGCGCGACGTCCGCCGCGTCCTCGACCGCCGTTCGCCGAGCCCCACCCATCCGCACGCGCTGCGGCACACGTTCGCCACGCATCTGCTCGACGGCGGCGCCGACCTGCGTGCCGTCCAGGAGCTGCTCGGCCACGCTGACGTGGCCACCACCCAGCGCTACACCCACGTCAGCCGCGAGCGCCTCCGTGAGGCCTACCGCGCCACCCATCCGCGGGCATGATCTTCACCATCGGCCGCTGCCCCGTCCCTCGCCCAGGAAGGCGCCCCCGCCCATGAGCATCGTGCCCGACGATCCCGATCTGGGAATGCACTGGAATCGGTGGCTGGTCCGCAAGAACGGCGCCTCGCGCGATCACCTGATCGTTCACTACTCGCCGCTCGTCAAGTTCGTCGCCGGCCGCGTGGGTGCCGGGTTGCCGAACAGCGTCGACCCGGGCGACCTCGTCAGCTACGGCGTGTTCGGGCTGATCGACGCGATCGACCGCTACGAGCCCGACCGCGGCTTCAAGTTCGAGACGTTCGCGGCGCCGCGCATCCGTGGCGCGATCTACGACGGGTTGCGCCAGCTCGACTGGGTGCCGCGCTCGGTGCGCAGCCGCGCCCGCGAGGTCGAGCGGGCGATCGCCGATCTCGAACAGCAGTTCGACCGGGCCCCGACCGACGACGAGCTCGCCGCCCACCTCCGCATCGGGACCGACGAGCTCGCCCGCTGGTTGGCGTCGATCGCAGCGACCACGGTCGGTCCGCTCGATCGGGCGATCGAGGCGGGGCACGAGCCGCAGGCAGTCGACTCGGCCGGGTTCGCCTCGCCCACCGCGGTCGTCGAGGAAGACGAGCTACGCCGGATCATGCGCCAGGAAATCAAGCGCCTGCCCGACCGCGAGAAGTTGGTGCTCTCGTTGTATTACGACGAGGGCCTGACGCTCGCCGAGATCGGTGACGTGCTCGGGGTCACCGAGTCGCGGGTCAGCCAGATCCACACCAAGTCGGTGCTGCACCTGCGCTCCCGCCTGCGCTCGGCCGGCGTCGCCTGACGGGAGCCGTCTGCGGTTCTTCGCCGGCGTTATTTCGCCGCGGCTTGCAGCGCTCGTGCGCGAGCATGCGGCGTCTTGATCGGGGGGTTCCACATGGGTCGTCAGCACGCGCTGTCCGAGTCCCGCCGTGTCGTCGCAGCACTTGCGGTCGCCGCAGCGACGACGGCGACCGCTGTCGTCGGCGCGCCGTCGTCGGCATCGGCGTTCTCGAATTTCGAACTCAGAGCGATCCCGCTCGAACCGGTGATCGCCGGCTCGACCGCGGATATCGAGTTCCGAGTCTTCAACGCCGGGCCCGACGAGTCGGACGAGACACTGCTCGAGGTCGGTCTCCCGCCGGGTATCACCGCGATCGGTGGACAGCTTGCCTGCGTCGAACCGTCGTGCCTGATCGGCGGCTTCGGGCTGATCCCGGTCGGCGAGTCGAGCTCGCGCGTGATCCGGGTGGCCGTCGACCCCGACTTCGTCGTCGACAACGGAGCCGGTGCGGCGACCGCCAACGCCGCCTTCGCGGTGTCGGTCGACTACGACGTGGGCGGCCAGTCGGGCACCCTGCAGGTACCGGTGGGGGAGCGCTCCGACCTGCGGGTCCGCAAGTACGGCCCGGCCAGCGTGAACGCCGGCGAGGCGGCGGTTTACCAGATCGACGTCGACAACCTCGGGCCGTCGACTGCCCGCGCGGTGGTGGTCCAGGACACGCTGTTCGCCGAGGTGCTCGCCCCGAACCCCGGTCTGCAGCTTGAGGGGTGCGTCTTCTCGGTGGCGCTCGGCGGCGGGTTGATCGAGCAGTTCCAGTGCTCGTCGGGTCCGGTGGTGGCGTCCAACCTCGGCAACACGGCGGGCACGTTCGCGACCGACCTGCTCCAGCCGGTGGGCCTGTATCCCGACCCGGACCCCGGCGATCCCGATTACGTCGGCGGTCGGCTACGCGCCTCGTTCACGCTGACCGCGCTCGATGCCGTGACGTTCGACAGCGAAGTCCGCGTCACCGCGGCGACGGCCGACCCCGCCCTCGGCGACAACCTGGCGGTGACGACCACCGCATTCAACGCGGTCGCCGACCTCGGCGTCGTGGTCGCCGCGGCCCCGCCTGCGGCGGCGCCCGATGAGGCGGTCACGTTCACGCTCAGCATCACCAACGACGGCCCGTCGGCGGCGCACGGCGTCGTGGTCCGCGATCACCTGCCCGGCAACGTGACCGCCGTGTCGGCCGTGTCGCCGGACGGGGCCTGCGTGTCGGGCACCCCAGGTGACCTCGACGACCCGATCGTGTGCCTGCTCGGCACGATCCCCTCGGGGGGCGCGGCCACGGTCACGGTCGTCGCCCGGATCACCACCACCACCGCGCCCGGCACGAGCGTCACCAACCGGGCCTGGGTCAGCAGCGCCACGGCCGACCTCGTCAACACGAACGACGGTGCCGAGGCGGTGGTCGTCGTGTCCGGTACGCCCGTGGGGGCAGGCGGCTTGTTCAACCCGGTGATGCCGTCGCGCCAGTTCGATACTCGCGACGGCACCGGCGGCGTGCCGATCGGCAAGCTCGCCCCGGCGGAGGTGCTGGCGTTCACCGTGGCCGGCGTGAACGGGATCCCCGCCGGGGTGGCGGCGGTGGCACTCAACGTCACGGTCGACGACCCGTCGGCCGCCGGATGGATCAGCGTGTACCCGTGTGCCTCGCCGCCGGCGGTGGCCTCGAGCCTCAACTTCACGGCCGGGGAGGTGGTCGCCAACGCGGTGATCGCGCCGGTCGACGCGCTCGGCCAGGTGTGCTTCCGTACCTCGGCGAGCACGCACCTGATCTCGGATGTCTCGGGGTGGTTCGCCGCCGGCGGGAGCCTCACCACCGTCACCCCCGCACGCGAGTTCGACACGCGCTCTGGGCACGGCGGCGTGCCGGCGGCACCGCTCGCGGCGGGCGTGCCGTTGGCATTCGACGTCACCGGTGTCCACGGCGTACCGGCCACCGGGGTGGGCGCGGTGCTGCTCAACGTCACCGTCACCCAGCCCGACGTGCGCGGGCACGTGACCGTGTACCCCTGCGGCGCGCGGCCGCTGACGTCGAACGGCAACTACCTCGCGGGGGAGTCGGTGGGCACGTTCGTCGTCGCCCCGGTGAGCCCGCAGGGAACCGTGTGCTTCGCCACCAGTGCGCGGGCACACCTGGTGGTCGACGTCGCCGGATGGTTCGCCGCCGGCTCGGAGCACCACCCCGTCAACCCATCGCGGTTGTTCGACACCCGCGATGGCACGGGCGGGGTCGCCGTCGCGCGGCTGCGCGCCGGGGACGTGTTCGAGTTTCGCGTGGCCGGGCGCGGTGGGATCCCCTCGGCCGGTGCCGCGTCGGCGATCCTCAACCTCACCGTCGTCGGTCCGGACCGCAGCGGCTACGTCACTGCGTTCCCGTGCGGCGACCGTCCGCTCAGCTCGAACGTCAACTTCACCCCCGGTCAGGTCGTCGCCAACGCCGTGCTCGCCCCGGTCAGCCCCGACGGCACGGTGTGCTTCTACACGACTGCCGCGCTCGACCTGGTGGTCGACGCGTTCGGCTGGTTCAGCACGGGCGCCTAGATCAGTTCGGCATAGTCGCCGAAGTCGCTGCTCTTCAACAGGCGTCCTTGTTTGCGCAACTCTTGGGCGACGGCGCGTACGGTGCAGGCCATCGTGAGCGGCGTGCCGGCGGCGGCGGCGATGAAGCCGGCGCGCACGGCAGCGTTGCGGATCTGGCCGCCGGAGAGTTCGAACTGTTCGGCCAGCCACGCCGTGTCGACGCCTTCGATGGGGGCGTCGGCGGGCAGGTTGCTGTCCCAGATCGAACGGCGCTCGGCAGGCCCGGGGAGCGTGAACTCGATCCGCGTGTGGATCCGGCGCAGGAACGCGTCGTCGATGTTCTTCTCGAAGTTGGTGGCGAGCACCACCAAGCCGTCGTAGACCTCGAGCCGCTGCAGCAGGTACGAGGTCTCGACGTTGGCGTAGCGGTCGCGTGAGTCGCGCACTTCGGAGCGCTTGCCGAACAACGCATCGGCTTCGTCGAAGAACAGCAGCAGGTTGCCGGTGCCGGCCGCCTCGAAGACCTGTTCGAGATTCTTCTCGGTCTCCCCGATGTACTTGCTGACGACGGCGGACAGGTCGAGCTTGAAGAGATCGAGGTGGAGCTCGCCGGCGATCACTTCGGCGGCCATCGACTTGCCCGTCCCCGAAGGTCCGGAGAACAGCGCCACGGTGCCCCGCGACGGCGCCGGCTGGAAGCCCCACTGGTCGTACACCTGGGTGGCGTGCCGGTAGCGCTCGGCGATCGAGTGCAAGGCGTCCTTGCGTTCCGGAGAGAGCACGAGGTCGTCCCACGCGTAGCGTGGGCGGACGCGCCGCGTCACCTGTTCGAGCTTGCCGCTCACGAGGCGCCGGACGGCCGCGTCGAGATCGCCGTCGTAGGCGGTGTGGGCGCGGGCCACCAGGTCGAGCTGGTCGAGCGTGAGCCGGTGGTCGCGGGGTGCGTCGCCGAGCCGGGCGCGCCATTCGTCGTCGCTGACGGGTAGATCGGGCACGTGGACGGCGCGCCACGGGCGTTCCGGCAGCTCGGCGATCGGTACGTCGCGCCGGCAGACCAGGCCCCACGCGAGATGGTCGGCGCGCTCGATCCAACGACGCCCCAGCGGCGGCAACGTGTCGTCGAGTTCGACCAGCACGCTCTGCCCGGTGACGGTGGCTTCGCGCACGAGCGCCGCCCATCCGTGATCGGCGTCGGGTAGCGGCGACACGATGAACGTACGTCCGGCCACCGCTTCGGCCGCGGCGCGGCGCCGGCGACCCGGATCGGCACCGGTGACGATCGCCAGCCCGACGCCGTCGGGCGCGGCGGTGTGCACCGTGTAGGCGTCGGGGTGCAGCCCCGGCTCGGGGCTGGTGTCGCCGAGCAAGCTCCAGACCACGGTGGGGTGCAGACCCACCCGCAGCTCGCGCCACGGAACGTCGCCGGCCTCGGCGAGTTGCACCAGCGCGGCGCGGCGCAACGCACCACCGGGGCCGACGCCGAGTTCGCCGACGTGGGCCACCTCACTCAACTCGAGCAGGGTGCCGAGCGCGAGGCGGTGGCCGGCGGCGTCACCTTGCAAGGTCACCAGCAGGCGCTGGGCGGCGAGGTGGGTTTCGGCGGTGGCGAGCACGGCGAGTGTCTCGGAGGCGGCCATCGACAGCCCGGCATTGGCGCACAGCACGGCGAACGGCGTGTCCCCGGCCAGCGATCGGCGCAGCGCCGCGCGACCCGCCGCGACCGCGGCGGTGTGTTGCTCGGACGCACCGTCGCCGCGCTGGGCCACCAGGCGCGCCAGGCTGGCGAGCCCGAACAGGGCCCAGTCGGGGAGATGTCCGGCGTCGGCGGTCAACACGCGGGCGCACCGAGGGTGGTGTGCGGTCGCGTGTCGCTCATGGCGCCAGGCTGGCGCGCAGTTCGAGGATGTCGCCGCGCCCGATCTGCACGAGCAGATCGCTCGAATCGAGGTACACCCGCTCGTTGACGAGCCGCTCGCCGGCGAACGTGAACACGGCGATGGTCGGCACCCGGAAGGACTTGCCGGTGGGGGCCAGCCCGTAGAACTCGCCGAGGTTCGTGCCGAGCAGGTCGAACTCGGCGACGATCGTGTCGTCGTCGGCGACGTGGAAGCGAACGTTCTCGTGGCGCTGGTCGGGGAACGCGGTGCGCTGATTCCGGTGATAGGCAAGCACCTCGGCGTCGCCCTCGAACACCTGCCTGGTGGCCATGATCTCGTAGCGCGGTGCGCCGGCGAACGTCGCCAGCGTGCGCTCGAACTGTTGCTCGACCTCCGATGCAAAGTGTTCGTCGAGCAGTGCGAGGCGGCGGGCACGCAGGTCGGCATCCATCCCGGCGGACAGTAGCCGTCGTACCCGCTCGCTAGCCTGGCTGTGCCGGACGCCGGCAGATCGCGGCCGTGCCGCCTCCGCCCGCTGGTTCGCCCTGGAGGCCCTGTGCGCCGCTCCACTCTGTTCGTTGTCCTCGTCTTCACCGTCGTGCTCGGCCGCGCCGGCCCAGCGGCTGCAGCGCCTTGTTGGGAGCCGCCGGTCGTCGCCCCGGTCACCGATCCGTTTCGCCAGCCCGCATGTCCGTGGTGCCCCGGCAACCGGGGTATCGCCTACGACACCCCGCCCGGGGTCGCGGTCCGCGCGGTGGCGGCTGGGCGGGTCACGTTTGCCGGCGACGTCGCCGGAACGAGTTACGTCGTCGTCGAGGTCGCCAACCGGTGGCGGCTCACCTACGGCAACCTGACGGCGATGCGGGTGACCGTCGGCGACGCTGTTGTGGCGGGCCGGCTGCTCGGTGCAACCAGCGGCGAGTTCCACTTCGGTCTACGAGTTGGCGACGAGTACCGCGACCCGGCACCGTTTCTCGGCACCTGGCATCACCTGCCGCGCCTGATCCCTCTCGACGGTCCACCGCCGTCCGCGCCGCCACCGGTACTCCGGTGCGCCCCGGGGACAAGGCGCGG
>JAEZFY010000138.1 GCA_023417265.1 Actinomycetes bacterium
GCCCCGAGTCCGACGCGTTCAAGGCCAACCTCGGCGCCAACGTGCTGTTCCCGAAGCGCCTCGGCGCCTCCGAGGAGCTCGCGTTCATGGTGCTCGACCTGATCACCAACCCGTACATGAACGCCGAAGTCGTGCGCGTCGACGGCGGGATCCGGATGCCGCCGAAGTAGCGGCCCGACTCGAAAGGGACCACATGACCGATACCGAAGTTGCTGACGAACCGGCGGTGCTCACCGAGCAGCGCGGCAAGGTGCTGCTGATCACGCTCAACCGCCCCGGACAGATGAACTCGATCAACGGGGCGCTGTCGGCGGGGTTGGTCGAGGCGCTGGCCCAGCTCGACAACGACCCGGGCATCAGCGCTGGCGTGCTGACGGGGAACGGCCGCGGGTTCTGCTCGGGGATGGATCTCAAGGCCTTCCTGCGCGGCGAGAACATCGGCGGGTTCTTCGACTTCGTCGTCAACGGCACCACCAAGCCGTTGATCGGCGCGATCGAGGGGTTCGCCCTGGCGGGCGGGCTCGAACTGGCGCTGAGCTGCGATCTGCTGGTCGCCGCCAAGGGGGCCAAGCTGGGCATCCCGGAGGCCGGCGTGGGGCTCTTCGCCGCGGCGGGTGGGTTGCTGCGGCTCCCGACGCGGGTCGGCTACTCGAAGGCGATGGAGATGGCGATCACCGCCGATCCGATCACCGCCGACGAGGCCTACCAGTACGGGATGATCGCTCGCCTCACCGAACCGGGGGGCGCGGTCGAGGCGGCGATCGCCCTCGCCGAGCGGGTCGCCAAGAACGCCCCGCTGTCGATCAACGCCTCCAAGCAACTCGTGAAGGCTGCGCTCGGCATCACCGAGGCCGAGTTCTGGGAGCTCCAGAAGCCGCTCCAGGCCTCCGTGTTCACGTCGAACGACTCCAAGGAAGGCCCCAAGGCGTTCGCCGAGAAGCGCCCGCCGGAATGGACCGGTACCTGACGAGCGCCTGATCGGCGCGTCCTGATCGAGCTTCCTGACCGGCCGCAGCGAGCCCGCGGCCGGTCAGGCGGCTTGCCAGGATCGGCGCAGGTTCTGGAGGTCCTCGATGGCGCGCCGCCGCCGCGCTTCGGCGTCGGCGTGCTCGAACGGCGGCGGGGGTTGGCCGACGTGGAGCACCATCGTTCCGTCTGCCCGGAAGTTGACGATCTGGCCGTTGTCGGCGCGGCGCGTTCGCCAGCCGCTGCGGTGTTTGAACCGATTGTGGCTGCCGCAGATCAACTGCCCATTCGTCTGATCAGTGGGCCCGCCTGCTGAGTGCGGGTCGTTGTGGTCGCCCTGACACTGATCGGCCGGGATGTCGCAACCGGCGTGGCCGCACGTCCGCTGGGTGAGCGTGAGCGCCACCCGGGCCGACCCGGTGAACAGGCGCTGGCGTTCGCCGAGATCGATCACGGTCGACTTGGCGTCGAGCACCACCCGACGGACGTGGGCGGTGAGCAGCAACTGCAGGAGCTCGCGGGGGTTGATCTGCTGGCCCGATGCGGTCTCGCAGCGACGGGTGAGGATCGACTGCGGATCGGCGGCGAACTCGGCGAGCACCGCTGCGATCTGCTGCTTGGTGAGCGCGTCGACGTCGAGCCGCTCACCGTTGGCGAGCACCACACCGGCCCCCGCAAGGAACTCCTCGACCGTTCGCTGGTCGGCGAGGATGTTGACGACCGGGTCGGGCAGCTTGCCCTTGCCCGTGTCGGAGGCGGCGTAGCCGGCTCGGGCCATCGCCAGGATGGCGTCGTGCTTGCGTTGCGCCGGCGTGCGACCGAGCGGGAACTGATCGGCCCGCTCGCCGTGCTCGGCCCGGCGGGCATCGACGTCCTTCTGGAACTCGAGCTTGGTGAAGTGGGCGTGGATCTTCTTGAACGCCTCGGCGGCCAGCTTCGAGCCGCCGGTCATCTGCACGTCCAACCCGTCGTTGCTGGCGATCACCGTGGCCGTACGCGCCTCGATGTTGGCGAGCTCGTCGCGGGCGGCACCGTCAGCGTCGGCCCAGGCGAGCCAGCGATCGACGATGACGACGAACTCGCGGATGCGGAACTGCGCGGCATGCCCCAACAGCATGTCGACGTGGGCGTCATCGAGAGCTTGCTTGGCGCGCTCGTTCGTGTGGATGCGCACGAACTCGTCGACCTGGCCGAGCCCAATCCGCCCCTCCATCAGCGCGTCGCCGATCTGCGGGAAGTCGCGGCACACCCGCGCCCGGCGAACCTCGGAGAGCGCCACCCATGACGGCTGGTTGGCCGTCGCCCGCAGATACGCCTGGGTCGACGTGTGCCCGTCGACCGCCGGCACCTGCTTCAACTCGGCAGCAGCCCGTACGGCGAGCCGCCGCGCATCGAGCGCCCGGGCGTCCAGTTCGAGCTGGCGAAGCTGCTCGTCGAGCGCCGCGGACGGCTCCTCGACCAGCTCCATCAGCAGCTCTCCGAACATACTGCCATCTTAACGGACATACGTTCGTGAAGCAGTAGGCTGGCCTGGAGTTAGCACAATCTTCACGATCGCGGGCAGCAACCGGTGCGCAGTGTGTCACGTCAGACGCTGGAGCCCCATCTCGGGCGACGACCCACGAACTTCGAGCACCTGCCAGAGCTCGACGAACCGTGGCCTTACCAGGTGGTCCTGGTCCATCGTCGTCCTGGGCGCGGTCGCCTGCCGGCGGTTCAAGAAAGTCGGGTGGCTCTCGTTCCTGTCGCGCAGGATGGCATGGCGGCCGGGTCGGAATGGACCGGCGGATGACCTGCCTGCCAGGGTGGGCGCGTGCCAGACCTGATCGACTACGACGAATTCGGTTTGTTTCACGAGAACGCCGAGGAGTACGGGCTCCCGTACGGCGCCCCACCGGTGGTGCGTCGTACAGCCGTTGCCGTTGACGGCGAGCGTTCGCTGAGCGCGCTCGTATGGGGCGAGGGGCCAGCCGAGTTGGTGCTGATCCATGGCGGCGCCCAGAACGCACACACCTGGGACACGGTCGCCCTCGCGCTCGGTGTGCCGCTCGTCGCCCTCGACTTGCCGTCGCACGGGCACTCCGATGGGAGCGGCCGGAACGGGCGCTCGCCGCACGCGTTCGCTGAGGACGTCGCCGCCGCCGTGGCGGTGCTCGCCCCCGACGCCAAGGCGGTCGTCGGCATGTCGCTCGGCGGGCTGACGTCGATCGCCCTCACCGACGCCCATCCGGCGCTGGTGCGCAAGCTGGTGCTCGTCGACATCACGCCCGGTGTCAACGGCGACAAGGCCAAAGCGATCGCCGATTTCGTCAAGGGCCCGAAGACGTTCCCCGACTTCGACGCCTTGCTGGCGCGCACGATCGAGCACAACCCGACGCGTACCGTGGCCTCGTTGCGGCGCGGGATCCTCCACAACGCCGTGCAGCAGGCCGACGGTTCGTGGGTGTGGCGCTACCAGCGCGACGTGGTCGAGCACTTCGCCGACATCGACACGCCGGCCAGCGCGCCGGCGGTGGTCGACCCGGCTGCCGATCCGGCGCAGCCGGCCCACGCCGCGCTGTGGGATGCGGTCGGCCGGATCACTGTGCCGGTGCTGTTGTGCCGCGGGATGCTCGCCCAGTCCGTGGTCGACGACGACGACGTCGCCGAGCTGCGCCGGCGCTGCCCCCAGGCCGACGTGATCGAGTTCGCCCAGGCCGGCCACAGCATCCAGGGCGACATGCCGATCGAGCTCGCCGCAGCGATCCGCGCGTTCGCCCTGTAGGCGCCCGCTAGCGCGGGTCGGGGAGAGGGAACAACGACACCTGGACCTCGGCCGAGCGGGCCTCCTCGCGCGCGTTGCCGGCGTCGGCCCCGGCACGCGCCAGCCACGCCTCGATCACACCGTTGAGCTGCCGGGTCAGCTCGCACGCCTCGTCGGGGGTGAGCACGAGGTGGACCGAGCGGTCGAGCGCAGCCTTCTGCCATTCGGTGGGCCACTCGTCGATGGTTGCGACGAAGTGCTCTTGGCGCTCGCGGCGGCCGCGCCGTAGCTCGCCGATGACGAGGTGGGCGGCTTCGTACCCGGCCGGATCGGCGTGGCGATCGGGGGGATCGATCAGCACGCCGCCCGGTACGCGACGCCACCAGCGCTCGCGCCCGTTGCCCCGCTCGGGGTCGGTTTCGACGAAGCCGAAGCGTTCGAGTTGGCGGAGGTGGTAGCTCGTGGAACCGCTCGACTCGCCGAGCCGCTCGCCGAGCTGGGTCGCCGTGGCGGGCCCGTGCTGGGTGAGCTGCTGGAACAGCGCAACCCGCAGCGGGTGGGCGAGGCCGGAGAGCGCCTGGGTGTCGAGGCGCCGCCCGGGATGATCGGTTCCGTCGGTTCCCACCTACGTCACCGTATTCCTCACGGCTTGCTGAGCGAGGCGTTCGAGCGAGTCGGCGCGGCGGCGCAAGCGCTGGGCGCGGGCCTGCCGGCGCAGGGCCGACTCGAAGCGCTGACGGCGCAAGTTGCTCAACACGTGCTGGTGCTGGAACAGCGGGGTGGCGGGGTCGTAGTGCGTGAACATGGGGATCACGATACAACCGCAAAGGATTGGTTGCAAATGATTATTTGCAAAGATCTGCTTGCAAAGGTTTCCTTGCGTTCAGCTAGCCCCCACCCATGTACTGATCGACCACGGCGATCACCTGGCGGGCGTCCTCGGCGACCTCGCTGACGCTCACCGGCGCCAACCGCGGCCGGTCGACCGTGGCCTCGTAGGGCAGCACCGGGAACAGCTCCACCAGCAGCGCCCGATGCGGATGCACCAACATCTGGCCCTGCCACAAGAACTCGTCACCGGGCTTGGTGCCGGCCGTGTTCGCCCGCGTCATGCCGGTCAGCCAGGCGATCGCGGCGGCCATCTCGTGCGCCACCGGGTCGGGGCCGTACCCGCCGACGAACCCGTACGGGCTGTGCACGTGCACGGTCAGGTTGGGGCGGATGTCGGCGGTGAATGCCAGCAACGCCTGCGACTCGGGCTCGGCAACGCGATAGCCGTCGCGGTTGAGGTCGGCGCCGGTCGCGGTGTAGCGGTTGAACGCGGCCAGCCCGTCAGGGTTGAGCACCGGAATCAACCAGTACCCGACCGAGCTCGTGCCGGCCTGCCGGCGGGCGGCGTCGATGACCAGCGCCGGGCCGCATTCGTCGCCGTGCACGGCAGCCACCACGAGCACGACCGCCGATGGCGAGTACGACCCGTAGTACTCGGCCCAGATCGGCCGGCCCTGCCGCGACGTGCCGATCCGGCGGACCTCGCGCGGTCGCGGCGCCCCGGGTTGGCGCTCGTAACTCAGCCGCGGGTCGAGCCCGGCGCAATGCTCGGTGGGGTGCGAGGCTTCGTGCGGCGGGAGGTTGAGAGCGACCGGTTCGGTGGCCGCCGGGCGGGTGCCGGTGAAGTAGCCGGTCTGGTCGAGCACGGCGTCGGCCTGATGCTTCGACCACACCGCCACGCCGGCGTCCGACACCGGGGCGACGACGAGGTTGGCCGCCGTCGCCCCGCGCCGGTCGACGTTCACCGACGACGCCGGCGAGCTGCCGACCCGGGCCGGGAGCACGCGCAGATATCCGGGCAAGGCGGCCTCGGTGAGCGTCACGTTGCCGACCAAGACCGCGCCCGTGACGTCACCGACCTCCACACTGCCGCCGGCGTACAGCGGCACGCCGTCGGCGCGGGTGTCGAGCCGGCGCTCGGGAACGAGGGGCACGAACAGGCCGTCGCTGGTCGGTGCTGCGCTTGCCCCGGTGACGTAGCCGATCAGGTCGACGACGAGCTGTTCGCCGGCGTGCGAGTAGAGCTGGAACGCGCCGTCGCTCAGCCCGACCAGCGTCGTCGCCGCGCGCGTCTGTCCGGGCGCGTCGACGTTGAGCACCGACGCCAGGGGCCGCTCCCCGGCGGCCCACGCGGTGACGTACGACGGCGCGCTCGACTCGGTGGCGGTGACGTTCACGAGCACCGCCTCGGCATCGGCGGGCACGTCGAACGGCGGGACGGCCACCCGCGTGATGCTGCGCGGTTGCGGGCGCTCGGTGAGCCGCGTGTCGAGGATCCGGGTCGGGAGCGCAAGCGGCACGAAGCGCCCTGCGGTGGCGACACCCGCCGGCTCGGCGACGAAGTAGCCGCTGACGTCGACGACGAGATGGGTCGCCGTGTGCACGTACACCGAGACCGCGTCGTCGCCGGTGGCGATGATGCCGGTGTTGGCGATCGTCGCCCCAGGCCCGGCCCAGTTGACGAGCGACGCGGTCGGCCGTGGAGCGCCGGCCGGGTAGACGGTGGCGTAGCCGGGCGCGGCCGGGTCGACGGCGGTCACCGTCAGCACGACGGCCTGCGTGCCCTCCGGTGGGCCGCACGGGGTGAGGTCGAGCCGCAGTTCGGCGCGAGCCGCGGCTCGAGTGCCATCCCGCGTGTCGAGCACCCGGCACGGTCTGACCGGGGCGTACGTGGATGCCGCGGGTGTCGGCGTGTCAGGGCGCGGCAGCGGTTGCCCTGCTGCTCGCACCTGCACGCTCGTCACCGTCGCCAGCATCGTGCTGGCGACGATCACCGCGGCACTCCAACGTTGCTGCACTGACACCTCCGCCGCCGTTCCGCCGGTCAAGGCTAGACCGGGCCCGGCGCTGCGGCTACGGGCCGGTCAACTCGTGGCGCCGGAGTTGACGCTGTCGACGAGCCGCGTCACGGGGGTGTGCTCGAGCCGCCCGGCGATCAGTTCGCGCACGGCCGGTACGGGGTCGTGGTCGGCGAAGTAGCGCACGTCGTCGTAGCGGCCCACGCCCTCGTTCGGCGGGCGGACCCAGCACGATGCTTCGAGGGCGATGCCGTTCGGATCGGTGAAGTAGACCGAGTGGACGATGTGATGGTCGACCAGTTCGGTGACTTCGCACCCGGCGGCGCGGAGACGCTCCTGGAGCGCGCCCAGGGCGGCGTCGTCGGGGAGATCGAGCGAGAGGTGATCGAAGTAGCCGGCCTGGGCGTGGTACTCGCCGGCCGGCTTGACCACCGGGGCGGTGGGGAGCGGTGTGCCCTGCACGTCGGTGTACTCGAAGAACGCGACCGTGGTCGCGTCACCGAACTTGAAGAAGTAGTGGCGGAACGTCGGCCGGGCAACCGTGGCGACGAGGTCGGCGCCGAGCACGCCGTGCCAGAAGCGCACGGTCGCATCCATGTCCTGGGTGATCAGCGCGAGGTGGTTGATGCCCACCCATGGCACCGGATCGTGCTGGTCGTCGTGGTGGTCGTGCTCGCCGGTCATCGCAGCCTTTCGCCGAGCGCCTAGGCGGCGCGTCCTGACGTTTCCCTGAACGCTCAAATCTAGTTGTTCAAGCAACTATATGGCTGTCACGATGGCAGACGCGTCGGCCGCCGTCCAGTACGGGCGGCGAATTTCCGGGCGCGCCTTACGAGGTCGCGACAACCGCCCGGGCGGCCGGATCCTGTTGGAAGAAGTCGGTCAACCGGTCGTACACCCGCGGCAGATGGGCCCGCAGCTCGATGGGGCGGGTGAACAACAGTTCGGTCAGCACGGCGAAGTACTCGGTGCGGTTGGTCGCGCCGTAGCTGCGCACGAGCGGGTCGCGGCCGCGGCGCTGGAGCCGCCGAAAGTTCGTGCCGAGTGTCTGCTCCCACGCTGCGAGGGCCTCGCGGCTGGCGAGCGGGGGCGTGCCGTCGGCCTCGCCGGTGAGCGCGTCGAGCTTGTGGGCGAACTCGTGGAACACGACGTTGGTGCCACCCTCCGGTCGCGTCCGTTCGCGTTGGAACGTGCGCCAGTCGAGCAGCACCGGATCGCGGTTGGCCCCGGCCTGGCCGGCGAGATACTGGGGGGCATCGGTGACGACGCCGCGCACGGTGCCCGACCTCACCCCGCGGGTGACGATCGTGCCGCGGTGGACGACCACCGCCTTGACGTTGCGGAACGGATCGGTGTCCGGGTCGAAGCCAGCCACGAGGAGCGCCGCGTGGGCGGCGATCGCGTGCCGGACCGGGTCGCTCACGGCGGCGCCACGTACCCCTTCCCACGAGGCCCGCTCGACGAGCCGGGCGGCATGCGTGAGCCAGCGTTGGCGGGCGGCGTCGTCGAGCAGCCCGACCGGCGCCGGCGCGGACGCGGCGAGCGCGTCGTGGAGATCACCGCGCTCCCGAATCGGCACCGGTCAAGTATGCGGGCGACGGGTAGACAATCCATGTGGAGATGCTCGACCTGCAGGTTGCCGATGACCTGCCGATCGCCGCGCGCGCGGACGACCTGATCGCCGCCCTGAGCAACCATCAAGTCGTCATCGTCGCCGGTGAAACCGGGTCGGGGAAGAGCACCCAGCTCCCCAAGCTGTGCCTCGCCGCCGGGCGCGGGCAGGCCGGCATGATCGGCCACACCCAACCGCGCCGGGTCGCCGCGCGCACCGTCGCCGAGCGGGTCGGCAGCGAACTCAAGGCGCCCGACCGGGTCGCCTGGTCGGTGCGCTTCGACGATCGCGTGTCCGAGCGCACGCTCGTGCGGGTGATGACCGACGGGATCCTCCTCAACGAGATCCAGCGCGACCGCGACCTCCGCCGCTACGACACGATCATCGTCGACGAGGCCCACGAGCGCAGCCTCAACATCGACTTCATCCTCGGCTATCTGAAGCAGCTGCTCGTCCGGCGCCCCGACCTGCACGTCGTCGTCACGTCGGCCACGATCGACACCGAGCGCTTCGCCGCCCACTTCGCGGACTCGCGCGGCGAGCCGGCCCCGGTGTTCGTGGTCGAGGGCCGCAGCTATCCGGTCGAGGTCCGCTACCGGCCGTACTGCGGTGAGGTCGCCGACGCCCCCGATCACGGCGATCAGGTGCGCGCGGTCATCGACGCCGTCGACGAGTTGCACGCCGAAGCGCCCGGCGACGTGCTCGTGTTCTTGTCGGGCGAACGCGAGATCCACGACGTCGCCGACGCCCTGCGCGACCACGACGATCGGGTCGAAGTGCTGCCGTTGTACGCCCGCCTCTCGGCGGCCGAGCAGCACCGCATCTTCTCGCCGTCGCGCGGACGCCGCGTCGTGCTCGCCACCAACGTCGCCGAGACGTCGCTGACGGTGCCCGGTGTGCGCTACGTCGTCGACGCCGGCACGGCCAGGATCTCGCGCTACTCACGGCGGCTCAAAGTCCAGCGGCTCCCGATCGAGCCGGTCAGCCAGGCGTCGGCGAACCAGCGCGCCGGCCGTTGTGGGCGCGTCGCCCCCGGCATCTGCATCCGCCTCTACGACGCCGACGACTTCGCCGCCCGCCCCGAGTTCACCGAGCCCGAGATCCTCCGCACGAACCTCGCCTCGGTCATCCTGCAGATGACCGCGATCGGTCTCGGCGACGTGTCCCGCTTCCCGTTCGTCGAACCGCCCGACAGCGCACAGGTCCGCGACGGCTACCTGCTGCTCGACGAGCTCGGCGCGCTCGCCGACGGCACGATCGGCCAGCCGCGCAAGCTCACCGACATCGGCCGCCGCCTGGCCCGCCTGCCCGTCGACCCGCGGCTCGGTCGGATGGTGATCGAGGCCGAGCGCCGCAACTGTGTGCGCGAGGTGCTCGTGATCGCCAGTGCGCTGTCGATCCAGGACGTCCGCGAGCGGCCGAGCGGCGACGCCGACGCGGCGGCCGTGGCGGTCGGGCTGCACCGCCGCTTTGCCGTCGACGGCTCCGACCTGCTCTCGATCGTGGCCCTGTGGGACTACCTCGCCGAACGCCAGGCCGAACTGTCCGGCAACCGCTTCCGGCGGATGTGCCGCGACGAGCACCTCAACTACCTGCGCGTCCGGGAGTGGCGCGACCTCTACAGCCAGCTGCGCCGCGTGGCGGGCACGCTCGGCATCCGCCCCGAGCGGCACACCCGCGGCGACGGCGCCACCGCCCACCCCGACCACGTCCACCGCGCCCTGCTCGCCGGCCTGCTGTCGCACATCGGCGAGTACGACCGCGAGCTGCGCGAATACCGGGGCGCGCGCGACTCGCGGTTCTCGATCGCCCGCGATTCCGTGCTCAGCAAACGTCCACCGGCGTGGGTGATGGCCGCCGAGCTGGTGGAGACGAACCGCCTGTGGGCACGCCGGGTGGCCGCGATCCAACCTGAATGGGCCGAGCAGGCCGGCGCCCACCTCGTCAAGCGCTCCTACAGCGAGGCCTGGTGGGACCCTGCCAGCGGACGCGCCCTCACGGCCGAGACGGTCACCCTGTACGGGAGGCCGATCATTGCCAACCGCACGATCGGCGTCGACCGGGTCGACCGCCGCCTCGCCCGCGAGATGTTCGTGCGCCACGCTCTGCTCGACCGCGACGCCGATCCGCGGTGGGTCGCGCGCCACGAGTTCTTCGCCCGCAACGCGCGCTTTCTCGACCGGGTCAGCTTGCTCGAAGCGCGCGTCCGGCGTGGCGACCTCGTCGACCCCGAGGCGCTGTACGAGTTCTACGACGCCCGCCTCGGCCCCGACGTGTCGTCGATCCGGCACTTCGACACGTGGTGGCGCACCGTCGCCGACGAGCAACCGGAGCTGCTCGACTTCACCCGCGACGTGCTCGCCAGCCGGGCCGGCATCCGGCTCGCTGACTATCCCGACCAGTGGCCGTTCGGCGATGCGACCTACCGCATCGCGTACCGTTACGAACCCGGCACGGCGCTCGACGGGGCGACGCTGACGATCCCGTTGACGGCGCTCCAGCACGCGGTCGACAACGGCCTCCCGGGCCGCGACTGGCTCGTGCCCGGCTACCGCGCCGACCTGGTCGAGCTGCTCGTGCGCTCGCTGCCGAAGGAGCTCCGGCGGGTGTTGATCCCGCTCAGCGACACGGCTGCGGCGGCGACCGCCCGGCTCGCCGAGCAGGTTCCCGGCCTGCCGGCCCCCGGCTCGCCGGGCGTGCTCGAAGCGCTCGCCGCGGTGCTGCGCGAGCTGTCCGGTCAGGACGTCCGCCCACGCGACTTCGACACGTCACGGTTGCCCGAGCACCTGCGCGTGCACCTCGTCGTCGTCGCCGACGCCGGTTCGGTCGTCGATGCCGGCGACGACCTGGGGGCGATCGCCGCCCGCCAGGCTGGGT